>NZ_VOBC01000004.1:0-300000 GCF_008369195.1 Sporosarcina sp. ANT_H38
TTAGGCATGCCGCCAGCGTTCGTCCTGAGCCAGGATCAAACTCTCCATAATAGAAGAAAATGAATAGCTCATTTCTTGCTGACTAAGGAGGAATCAAATTCCTCCCCCGAATCCGAAGATTCTAGTGTGTGTTTTTTTCGTCCGACCGAAGCCGACTTACTAGAAACGTTTTGCTCAAGTGCGTTAGCGCTCTCGCTGTATTTCATTGATGTTTTGCTGTTCAGTTTTCAAGGTTCATGTAGGAAGAATCAACTTGTATTCTTCGTTTTTAGTAGTTGTCGTTTTTTCAGTGACAACTTTTATATCATAACATTTCGTTTACCTCGTGTCAACAACTAATTTCAATTTCTTTTTTGTTGTTTTCACAAAAGCTGTAACGCAACGTCTTTTAATATAACATCTCTTCCGGAACGAGTCAACATTTATTTCAACTTCTTATTCATTGTTGTTTCTCGCTCCCTGAGGACATGTATTAATATACTACAGTACAATATGAAAAATCAAGCCTTTTTCGAAAATAATTTATTCCGTAGCTTTTCTCCATCAATTACGAAGAGTACTATCCCCGCGATTACAATCATTCCACCCGCTATTTGAGACATTGATAAGGTTTCATCGAAGACATAGAAAGCCAGGATTGCTGCTCCAACAGGCTCGAACAGTATGCCGATCGATATGACGTTAGTGCTTACCCACTTAATGGCCCAGTTAAAGAGTGTATGCCCTAACAGATTCGGAATGAGTGCGAGCATTATAAACCAAAACCAATCAGATCCTGGATAAGGGCCAAATGACTCTCCTTTGATAAGAACATAAAAGAACAATGTGATTGTGCTTATCGAATAAACAACAAACGTGTATGTAATTAGTGAAAGACGTTTACGAACATCTTGCCCAAATAGAAGATACGTCGTTATAAGTGCACAAGCGATCAACGCAAGCATATCTCCGTAAAAAGCAGTGCCACTTAGTTTGAAGTCTCCCCAACTGATAATTACACTTCCTATTACAGCAATAAGAGCTGATAAGATTGTTTTGAACGACAACTTCTCTTTAAAGAAGAAGTACGTTCCTACAAAAGCGAATATCGGCTGTAAGGTAACAAGTACCGTTGAGCTGGCAACCGAGGTGTAATTTAAAGATTCAAACCATAGAATGAAGTGAAAGGCTAAAAACACTCCTGCAATCGCTGAAAATATCCAATCTTTTTTACTGAGAGTCAATATTTCCTTTCTGTATTTCATAAGGAAGAGAGGCAACATAATCAGAACAGAGAAGAACATTCTATAAAACGCAATTACTCCAGCGTCTGCTGTGGCGAGTTTCACAAAAATCGCTGAAAGTGCAACAGATATTACTCCTATGATAATTGGTATGTACGGGTGAATACGTGGCTTTTCCATTACTAACACATCACTTTCAAAAAGAATCAGGTTACATTTTTATTCATTAGGGTAATAGACAGTTGTAAGTATAACATGGTTTTAGAGAGAGGTCATTACGAGGGGGAAAGCCATTTTGACTTGGATTGCAAATGAAGCAATGTATCCAGAAGTATTAATTAAAATTGCGCTTGCTTTAGTTTTAAGTTTAGTTATTGGTGTAGAGAGGGAAATAAAGAAGAAACCGATTGGATTGAAAACGAGTGCTGTTATTGCCACTTTTAGCTGCCTTCTAACTGTTGTCTCTATAGAAGCAGCGTATCTCGTTCCAGCACGTGATGATATTAACGTTACTATGGATCCACTTCGCCTAGCAGCTCAAATTGTCAGTGGCATCGGTTTCCTCGGAGCAGGGGCTATTCTGCGGAGGGGTAATGATAGTATTACCGGGTTAACGACAGCGGCTATGATTTGGGGAGCGGCGAGTATCGGAATTGCTGTTGGGGCCGGTTTTTATATTGAAGCCGCGTTTGCTGTACTGGCCGTAATGTTTGTCATCGAAGTCCTTGCACCCGCGCTTGACAAATTAGGTCCAAAAAGACTGCGTACAAAAGAAGCTTCTTTCATTGTAGTGCTATCGGATAAATCAAAGATTGAAGATCTCATTGTTTACCTAAAGAAAGAGAGCATGACAATCAAGAATTTGCGGATTCGGCAAATTCTATCAAGGGATCTTCAAGTGCAACACGAACTTAATTTTCGACTCTTGGCACTTCCTGAGAGACATACGTCTAATTTGTATATTGAATTGTCGACACTACCTTATATCGAATCAGTTGAAATCGAAATATTTCCATAATGGAGGAAAATCATGAGAGACATACTAAAACTTCTAAAGGAAGGCAACAAGCCTTCACTACTCGCATCAATCGTTAACACATTCATCGCTTGCCTAAAAGCCGTAGCATTCGTCCTCACAGGAAATGTTGCCCTGTTTGCGGAAATGATGCACTCATTCGGTGATGCAGCGAACCAGTTTTTTGTTTTCATTGGTTCTGCTCTTTCGAAAAAAGCACCTACCCCAAAATACCCTAACGGATTCGGCCGTGTCGTTAACTTAGTTTGTCTAGGCGCCGTCATTATTGTTGGGATCATGTCTTATGAGGCCATTATAGGCGGGTGGCATCATATCCTGAATCCATCTGAGTCAAGCGGAACGAGAAATTTAATAATAAACCTCTCTGTTCTCGGCATTGGTATCATTCTTGAATGCATTGTACTTTATAAGGCGGGTAAAGAAATTCTTCATGAAACAGGGGTTGATAAAGGCGGGCTCGCACCCATTACGTTGGGTTTCAAAAATCTTAACCGTGCTAAACCTGCGACAAAACTTGTGTTCATGGAGGATTTTGTCGCAACATTAGGCGGTCTCCTCGCATTTGCAGCCGTCCTGTTGGCTCACTTCCTAGGACTTCTTGTTGCAGAAGGCATTGCATCTATTATGATTGGGATGATGATGTTCTATGTAGTCGGTAAAGTGTTTCTCGAAAATGCACGTGGTGCTATCGGCGAAACGGATGAGGAGATGCTCAATCATATTTCCCTTCTCGTCGCTGAAGATCCCGATGTAAAAGATATTCAACGTATCGAAGTTATCAAAGAAGGCGAATTCCTTCATGTTGAAATCGTCGCAGAAGTTGATCCAACTCAGACAGTCGCCTATGTCGACGATGTACGGGACCGACTTATGGTTACTATCCTCAACCAAAAAGGCGTACGGGACGTTTTAATTTCTTTTGATGAAGATGATGGTGTGTCGACATGGAAAATGTCCAATTCTACTGATGCAATTAAGCAAGTCAGCTCAAAATTCCCGGAATAACAAAAACGTCACACTGGAGATAACTCCGGTGTGACGTTTTTCATTTTCTTATAATGAAGCTTTTAAAATCGACAGAACATCGTTTTTATCAAGATTACTGAAATTCCCGATCGATCCGTTAACAGTTGCTTTTTCTGCCATCAATTCAAGTTGCGAATCATCGATGTTATAGTCAGCAAGTGTTTCTGGAGCTCCAATGGACGTCCAGAATGCTCTTAGACGCGCGATTCCTTCAAACGCAACTTCATCTTGCGTCTTACCTTCCGGCGCAACACCGAATACGTTCACAGCGAGCTTGGCAAACCTTGCAGGATCCACTTTAACGTTGTAAGTCATCCAGTGCGGGAAAAGAATCGCAAGTCCGCCAGCATGTGGAATATCATACACTGCAGAAACTGCATGTTCGATACCATGTGACGCCCAGTCTCCTTGATAACCCATTTGAAGGAAGCCGTTCAAACCCATTGTACCCGCGAATAAAATCGTCTCACGTAAATCATAACTCTCCAAGTCTTCGACGAGTTTCGGGGCATTGTCCATTATTGCACGTAGCACACCTTCACACATTTCATCTTGTACCGGGGTATTCTTTGCATTATTAAAATACTGTTCAAAGATATGGGACATCATATCGACAATACCATATATTGTTTGATCTTTAGGTACTGATATCGTATAAGTTGGATCTAGAATCGAGAATTTTGGGAAACTAGCTAAACTGCCCCACCCGAACTTCTCTTGCGTCTCTTCATTAGTAATAACAGATCCTGCATTCATTTCTGAGCCTGTTGCCGCAATTGTTAAAACCGTACCAAATGGGACTGCCTCTTTCACGAATGCTTTTTTCGTTACAATATCCCATGCATCTCCATCATATTTTGCAGCTGATGCAATAAGTTTCACACAGTCGATGACTGATCCGCCGCCAACTGCTAAAATAATGTCGATGCCCTTTTCTTTACAAATTTCAGCACCTTTTCTCGCAGTTGATACACGAGGATTCGGCTCAACACCTGAAAGCTCATGAACTTCCATATTATTTTCTTTTAAAATCATCATTACTTCATCGTACAGGCCATTCCTCTTGATACTGCCGCCTCCATAAACGACAAGCACCTTTTTACCGTAATTTGCTAGTTCTTGTGATAGTTTCTGAAGTTGACCTTTACCAAAAATAAGCTTTACTGGATTATGAAATACAAATTCATTCATTATTTATTACCTCCTTCTATCCCTTCCATTATCCGAAACAATAATATGTTTTGCAACGTTAAGAGCCCGCGTTTGAAAAAATGGGACCTGGGCATAATAAAATGAGGAGGTGTTACTAAATGGGAAAAGTACATAAACTAGCCCTAGCAATCACAATTATCGGTGCTCTCAATTGGGGAGTGGCAGGAATATTCCGTTTCGATGTAGTGGCACAATTCGCAGGTGGCTTCGCAGAACCGCTCGCACGATTTATCTATATCATCATAGGGATTTCTGGTTTATTAAACCTAGGATTGTTATTCGACCAATCGCGAAATCGGCACGAGGAAATTGTACCGGTTCCTGAGAAAGCATAAAAGGCATCTCCCGTTATACCCGGGAGATGCCTTTAAGTTTTCTATTGTAATAGTATCTTGGCTTCAGGTGCCAAACGCGCGGGTGATAAGTCAGCTGGGAGGAATTGAACTATATCCCTCCAGTGCGTGGTAAGAATATCACTTCACTGGACCGTCTTATACCTGTAGCATCTTTACGTCACCTTACCTTTTTCTTGTTATGCCCAACCACGGAAACGTGAAGCTTCCGCAGTTTTACGAACACCAATCATATAGGCTGCTAGACGCATATCGATATTACGAGTTTCCGCAGTTGTATATACGTTCTCAAATGCTTCAACCATTTTTTTCGTCATTTTTTCGCGTACTTCTTCTTCAGTCCAGTAGTAGCCCATATTATTTTGGACCCACTCAAAGTAGGAGACTGTTACGCCGCCCGCACTTGCAAGAACATCAGGTACAAGAAGAATTCCACGATCTTTAAGAATTTTAGTTCCTTCAGCTGTTGTAGGTCCGTTTGCTGCTTCTACAACAATTGCCGCTTTGATATTATGTGCATTTTTTTCAGTAATCTGATTAGAGATTGCTGCAGGCACAAGAATATCGCAATCAAGTTCAAGTAATTCTTCGTTCGAGATCGTGTTATCGAAAAGTGTAGTTACCGTTCCGAAGCTATCACGACGGTCTAGTAAGTAATCGATATCAAGACCTTCAGGATCATGAAGCGCACCATAAGCGTCGGAAATTCCGATTACTTTCGCTCCTGCATCATGAAGGAATTTAGATAAGAAGCTACCCGCATTACCGAATCCTTGGATTACGATGCGTGCACCTTTCATATCAATTCCACGGCGTTTCGCTGCTTCTTCGATGATGATTGTTACACCTTCTGCAGTCGCACGGTCACGTCCTTGTGATCCACCAAGAACAATTGGTTTACCTGTAATGAAACCAGGTGAGTTAAATTCATCAATTCGGCTGTACTCATCCATCATCCATGCCATGATTTGAGCATTTGTGAAGACGTCTGGAGCTGGAATGTCTTTGTTAGGTCCCATAACTTGACTTAAGGCACGAACATATCCGCGGCTTAAACGCTCAAGTTCGCCCATAGACATTTCACGTGGATCACAGACGATTGCCCCTTTACCTCCGCCATATGGAAGATCGACAATACCAGCTTTTAATGTCATCCACATAGATAGTGCTTTCACTTCTTCTATCGTCACTTCTGGGTGATAACGTACTCCACCTTTTGTCGGTCCAACAGCATCATTATGTTGTCCACGGTAACCCGTGAAAACTTTAACTTTTCCATCGTCCATTTTTATTGGAATACGGACTTCTACCATACGAAGTGGTTCTTTTAGAAGTTCGTACATTCCTTCATCGTAGCCTAGTTTATCAAGTGCATCTTTAAAAAGAGCTTGTGTAGACGTAAACAGATTCAGGTTTTCAGTCATTTTAATGGTTCGCCTCTTTGATTCATAATGGTTTTATGCATATATTGTAACATATCAAACACTTAGATTGTTAAAAAATTTAATTTGCGAAAACTTTTTTGATATTTCCGATTGCCCAGTCCAACTCGTCTTTTGTAATAATAAGTGGTGGAGCAAAGCGAATCACTGTATCATGTGTTTCTTTACATAGCAATCCGAGCTCTTTCAACTCTTCACAATATGGACGAGCAGCTTCATTCAATTCAACACCAATGAACAATCCACGTCCACGTACTTCTTTAATCGACGGATGTTCAATTTTCTTTAACTCTTCCATAAAATAATTTCCGAGTTCAAGAGATTTTTTCGCCAATTCTTCTTCTTGCAGCACTTCTAAAGACGCGATTGATACTGCACACGCCATAGGATTTCCACCAAAAGTTGAACCGTGCGATCCAGGATTGAATACACCAAGAACGGATTTGTCAGCAAGCACACAAGATATTGGGAATACGCCGCCACCTAGTGCTTTACCTAGGATATACATGTCTGGATCAATGTCTTCCCATTCACATGCAAACATTTTCCCAGTACGACAAAGGCCTGCTTGAATTTCATCTGCAATAAATAGAACATTGTTCTTTTTACAAAGTTCACGTGCGGCTTTCATATAACCAGCTGGCGGAATAACAATACCTGCTTCGCCTTGAATCGGTTCGATAATGAATGCAGCAGTATTCGGTGTAATTACAGCTTCAAGCGCTTTAATATCACCGTATGGAATAAGATTGATGCCTGGAAGCATTGGCCCAAATCCACGTTTATATTCAGCATCCGAGGATAAAGAAACAGCTGTCATTGTACGACCATGGAAGTTTCCTTCACACCCAATGATTTCTGCTTGGTCTTCTGCAACCCCTTTAACATCATAAGCCCAGCGACGCGCTGCTTTAATAGCTGTTTCGACAGCTTCAGCTCCTGTGTTCATAGGAAGTGCCATTTCTTTGCCAGACAGTTCACAAATCATTTCATACCATGGACCAAGTTGGTCGTTATGGAAAGCACGAGAAGTAAGCGTTACTTTATCTGCTTGGTCTTTCAACGCCTGAATAATTTTCGGATGACGATGCCCCTGATTTACTGCTGAATATGCAGAAAGCATATCCATGAATTTATTACCTTCTGGATCTTTTACCCAAACTCCTTGTGCCTCAGAAATAACAATTGGCAGTGGATGATAGTTATTTGCCCCAAATTTCTCTGTTTGTACAATTACTTTTTCTGATACCGTCATACATTTCCCTCCCCATTTATATGTAGAGACAGACCCACCCTATAGATGGGTCTGTTAATCAGTGTCTAGACTACAGCGCTTTTCTTTGTGTCCAGACTACGGGCGCCAGACGCTCGGGTCATAATTCAAACCAGCTGTCGCCACAAGAAGTGGCGCATCTAGGCTGCATTCATTTTTGAGCAGGCGCCCTCTGATTTCCTTAAAATGTTTCTGATGTTGTTTTACCTTGCATATGAAGTTGTAGGTAATCCGGTCCGCCAGCTTTTGAATCTGTACCTGACATGTTGAATCCACCAAATGGTTGGTAACCAACGATTGCACCTGTGCAATTACGGTTAAAGTACAAGTTACCAACATGGAAATCTTCACGAGCTTGTTCGATGTGGTGACGGTTATTTGTAATTACCGCGCCTGTAAGACCGTAGTCCGTGTTATTTGCAAATTCGATAGCTTCAGTGAAGCTCTTCGCTTTCGACAAACCAACAACTGGGCCAAAGATTTCTTCTTGCATAACACGTGCTTTTGGATCAAGATCCGCAATAACTGTTGGTGCAACGAAGAATCCTTTCGAACTGTCGCCTGTTCCTCCTGCGATTAAACGACCTTCTGTTTTACCGATTTCGATGTAGCTCATAATTTTGTCGAATGACGCCTGATCGATTACTGGTCCAGTGAAGTTAGATAGTTCAGCCGGATCGCCGTATGTCAATTCTTTCGTCAATACGCCAACACGTTCTACAACTTCGTCATAAACGTCTTCGTGGATAATAGCACGTGAACAAGCTGAACATTTCTGTCCGCTGAATCCGAATGCAGATTTAACGATTGATTGTGCAGCAAGCTCTAGATCTGCTTCGTTATCAACAACAATCGTATCTTTACCACCCATTTCAGCGATAACGCGTTTCAACCAGATTTGGCCTTCGTTCACTTTAGCAGCACGTTCGAAGATGCGTGTTCCGATTTCGCGTGAACCAGTGAATGATACAAAACGTGTTCTTGGGTGATCAACTAGATAGTCGCCCACTTCAGCTCCAGATCCTGGGATGTAGTTAACAACGCCTGCTGGCATTCCAGCTTCTTCAAGAACTTCGATGAATTTGTATGCAACAACTGGTGTTGTCGATGCCGGTTTAAGAAGTACTGTATTACCTGTTACAAGAGCAGCAACTGTCGTTCCCGCCATGATTGCGAATGCAAAGTTCCAAGGTGAGATGATAACGCCAACTCCAAGCGGAATGTAGTCAAAGCGGTTGAATTCGCCTGGACGGCTTTCAACAGGAATACCATTCTTCAGTTCAAGCATTTTGCGTGCATAGAATTCTAGGAAATCGATTGCTTCAGCAGTATCTGCATCCGCTTCATTCCAAGGCTTCCCTGCTTCTTTTGTTAAAAGTGCAGAGAATTCGTGTTTGCGACGACGAATAATTGCAGCAGCTTTGAATAGTACATCGGCACGGAATTCAGGCTTCACTTTTTTCCATGTGTTGAATGTTTCGTCTGCAATTGTCATTGCTTTTTCAGCAAGATCTTTGCTAGCTTTAGAAACGCTACCGATTACTTCTTCTTTATTTGCAGGGTTTGTAGAAACCAATTTTTCTTCAGTCATAATACGTTCTCCACCGATGATAAGTGGATAATCTTTACCAAGATAACCTTCGACTGTTTTCATAGCCTCAAGGAAAGCTTGTTTATTTTCTTCTAAAGTAAAATCTGTGAATGGTTCGTGTTTATATGGAATCATATTATTCCTCCTCTTTAATCGTAAAACGCAAATATAATTTGCACTTAGTAATTGATTACATATATAATAATGCAAAAGATTGTTGCAGATATCAAGCATTATTCATTAGTTTTCCAAAAAAAATATTTGGAAGGTGATTATTTTGAAGAATATAGACGATTCACTCTTCCCTTTTTATGAGTTTGCAGTGCGTCGTGCCGCGGTTGGCATACATGCCATTGAGAAAAATGGCCGAACTGTCATCTATAATGAAAAGATGAAAGAAATTGAAGGACTTGCTCTTGAAGACGTCGGTGACCGTTCAATATTGGAACTGTTTAATTTTGAGCAAGAAGAAAGTACACTGTTAAAAGTTTTGCAAAGCGGTAAGGAACAACTAAATGTAAAACAGACATACTGGAACAGGAACGGTTCGGAAATCACTTCCATCAATGACACATACCCAATCTTTAATAATGAAGTGCTCATCGGAGCTGTTGAATTAGCCCGAGATGTAACAGCTCTTGAGAAATTCGTTCTTCAGCCCTTTCGGAAAAATAGTGATCCCGTTACATTCAATCAAATAATTGCATCCTCCCCGCCTATGAAAGTGGTTATTGCGACTGCAAAAAAAGCGGTGAAAGCAAAATTACCCGTATTACTAATTGGAGAAACAGGCACAGGTAAAGATCTTATCGCTGAAAGCATACATAATGAATCATCACCTTCCAGCACCTTATTCTATACCCTGTTCTGTCATAGTTCAGACCCAGTACTTATAGGTAGATTAGGTAAAGATTTGAATGTACCAGAGCCACTTACTTTATTTTGCGAAAGAATCGATTTACTATCCATTCCTTTACAACAAAAACTGCTATCTATACTTTTAAAAACACCTCACAGCAGGAAGCAATTCATCGCAAGCATCGGGGATGACCCTGTGGAATTGATCGCATCGGGGACGTTATTGAAAGATTTATATTATTTCTTTGCATCATTTACAATCCGAATTCCACCTCTGCGAAAACGGAAAGAAGATATATTGCCGTTCATTTCCGCTTATTTGGAACGACGGGGTGAACGTTACGGTTCACTTCTTAAAGGTATTACACCCGAAGTGGAGCATCTTTTCCTCGGTTATGAATGGCCAGGTAATACGCGCGAGCTCGAATTTCTTCTCGATGAAATCTCTTCTCTGGCGATGACTGAAACTACCATAACGTATGATCTGCTCCCTCTCCATTTTCGAATGAAAAGCGCAGATATCACCGATGAACCGACCCAGGCTGCAGATTTTATAGTCCAGCCCGGTAAAGAACTGTTGCCGCTTGACCAGTTTTTACATGAGGCAGAAGTGTATTATTTACAAAAAGCGATGAAACTCAATGATAAGAACGTCACGAAAACTGCGAATGCACTAGGTATGAGCAGGCAGAATTTGCAATACCGGTTGCGGAAATTAAAAAAATGAGGAAAAAGGCATAATTGCCTTTTTCCTCATTTTTTATTGGCCTGATTTCTCGATCCAGTCTTGCAGTTTGTCTTTCAATGAGTTAAATCCTTCTGCATCGCTTTCGTCAACACGTGCTTGTAATGACTTGCGTGGACGGTCGTCTTTTCGTGTTGCAGTAGGCGCTTCCTGAAGTGCACGGATTGATAGACTAATCTTGCCTGCCGCTTCATCTACTTCCAACACTTTTACTTGCACTTCTTGCCCCACAGTAAGATATTCATTAATGTCTTTCACGAATCCGTACGTTATTTCAGAAATATGGACAAGTCCTTGTGTTTCACCATCGAGCGCAACAAATGCACCATATGGCTGGATACCTGTCACTTTGCCGGAAAACTCTTCTCCCGTTTCATATTTTCGCGCCATTTAAAACAGCTCCCAATCTATTTTGGTATCGATTCTGCCCTTAAGGCCACTTAAAATTATACCATGTTTGCAGAGGGCAAGCAAAAATTCGGCAGTCTGATAGTCATACACATTCACTGCTCTACAATGGCTTTCGGAGCTGTTTCAATCAACCATATCTCAACTCCTTCATCCCAGATTAACCAACCGTCATAGATAGGGTCTCCTCCCTTTGTATAACTAATCGGAACAATAGGAACATCATTCAATGTATTGGTCCCCATCTCGTATAAAGTATCCGCCTGTCCAATGTCGTACTTCTGTTTCTTCCAATTAGTAATGAATTCTTCCTCCGTAAGCGAAATAGATTCATAATTAGTCAGATGCCACATCGTCTTTGGATCCTCTTGTTCATTGGCATACAGATAGACGCCGAACACGACTAACGGTTCAACGCCTGCCAAAGTACTAAGCTGATGTCCGCTAGAGAATTTCAAATATGTCGTTTCAACTTCTTGAATGTACTCAGGATCATTGATGGCCACTTCGCTCCCGCTTTCTGGTATTACACTTTCAAAAGTGAATAAATGGAGATCCCCCCTTTTGGCAAGACCCACAGCTTCATAGAGATGATGGTACTCGAGTCGTTCTAAACTGTCTGACTTCTCCCAGTCACTCTCTTCCATTTCTTTTACGATTTGTTGCATAATGTGCGCCGATGGAGAGTTTACTCCTATGTTAGCAAGTTTTTCCCAAGCTGAACGGTACTCTTTTCTCAATTTCCCATCACTCCCCGTTAAACGACCATCTTCATTTCGAATAAATCCTTCATAAAATAGGTTGTTATAAAAACCGAGTACGTTTTGGTAAGAAATATCCTCTTGTTGATCAACAAGCAACGTATTTTCCAGCTCAATAATATAATTTAGCGTTTCTTCTAGAGAGAATTCTGACCCATCTACCCAGTAGTTCATTGAATTCGATTCCAAAAACGTCATATACCCTCTAAAGTCTTCATGAATTGAATCTCGTATTGCCAAACTGACTTCATTATTAACATATATCGGAAAGAATTTATTCCCGGAGTCATTGAAAAGCCCAATGTTTTGGTCTCCTATTGCTTCCAAAATTTCTCTAACTTCTTCTGGGTATGTATTTTTCTCCAGAAGAAGTTTTTCAATATCTATCGTTCCATATTCAAGTTTTTCAGTAATTACCTCTCTATGTTCGAATAATGCAAACCTATATAAGTCACTAACCCAATTGACTTTATTTATATATGCTTTTATAAACGCCTCGCTAGCAGCCCTGTCATCCGTTAGTGGATTTTTCAGCAGCTTAGCAATCATTTCTGAAGGGTATTCCAAATTCCCCATAATTTCTTCGTATTGTTCCTGCACATTTTCTCTGTTTATTTTTTCATTGTTAGTTAGTTGCTTTTGAAGTTTCTTCGTTAACTGCTCAAACTGTTGACGTTCATCCTGTCCGTACGTATCTCCGTAGGATACTTCCATTTCCCCCTTAGGTTCAACGAGCCCTAGTTCCATGTACTTTGTTGCCATCTCATTTTCAAAAGAAGTGTTCAAGTGTGCTAGGTACTTTTCATCGGAAGACTTCTTGTATTCTTCGCTTGTCACGACTGAAATAGTAAACAGGATTACCAGTAGAAGAACACCACCTATCCATAAAAAAAGAGCTTTCTTTGTTATTGATTTCTTGTCAGATCGAACTTCTGTTGAACTTTTAACAAGGTCCTGAAAAACCATCTCTTTTCTGAATGAAGTCCTCATTCGCAAATATGATTTATCGAGAAATTCTAGCCTCTTTTCTAGTTGTGCATCTTCCAATTGATTGTGCGCCGCTGTAATAGCCTGTTGAACTCCCTCTGGAGACGTATCCATAATCGCGGCAATCTCCAATTCATCCAGCTTATGAAATTCCGATAGAATGAATGGCACTTTTATTCTCATTTCTAGTTTCACAATCTGGTCATGCAATTCTTGATCCTCTTTAAATGCTAAAATAGATTCATTTTCCTGAATCTCTCGTTGAGCAAACGCAAGACTATTTAATACATTTTTATATAACGCGCAAACGAGTGACGCTTCATTGTCAAAGGATTCAAGCTGAATATGTAACTTTCTAAACGTTTTCTCTGCCACTTCGCCCGCCTGTTTTAACGAACAGCCAAATTGCACGGCAAAACGCTCAATGTCACCCGAATAGATGTCCATCCATTTTTCAAAAGCTTCTCTCTCTCCGGCTCTCACCTTTTGCATCAATTCAAATTCTTTCATAGGCAATCCTCTCTTTCAATACAGCACACTAATTACTACAACTATACCAAAGATTACGCAGATTTCAGACTTTTCCTTGCAATTAAATAGACTGCCACAATGAAACATGACAGCCTTAGTTATTTTAATTTACTGCATCGGCATGAATAACACGCGCCAACCCTTTTCCGTCCATACCAGATGAAAATCTTTCACAGGTTTTTCATCTGGAAACTTCTTCGTATCCACAGTCAGCTTCGCAATGCCACGCCAGTTCCCATTTTCATCTTGTTCTTGCCCTTTAAATGACATTTTTGTATACATCGCCTCAGAATACGATGGCGCTTCTTGTAAATACGTTTCCTTATCGACAATCGGATACCCTTCCCCTTGGAAAAACAGTGCATATTGCGTCTCGTAATCACCCAGTTCTCCAGCGTAGAAATAGAGGGCTGCAATGGTCAGTGCTTCTTGGCCAACTAAGTGTATCGGATCTTTTGTTTTTGAGAATGGCCTATAAATATAGCGCACATAATCCATTACCCCCTCGTCAATATCCATTTCAGGCTGTTCTTGATAGGAAGGAAGAGGTTCCATCCTAACATCCGACACTTCCCATCTTTCGTTTTCATCATAAATCACATTGACACTTCTACGTATCTCCCCATCGACTACAATTCCAACTGAACCCGTAAATGTTTGTTCAAAACGCTGAATGTATTCTGTGTTAAATTCAATCTGCGTCGCATCTCTGAATAAAGACAATCCTTTACCCCAGTTGTCAACATATCTTTCAGGAGTCCATTCTATCCCACTTTCAGAGTATTGGTTATTGTTCTCATGGAATAGATGATACATCGTTTCTGGATCATGCATTTCATTCGCATAATCAAAGACGCCCACGACATAAATCGGTGATTTGCCTTTAAATATTGACTTGTCATACGACTTCTTGAATGCCTTGTATAGCATATGAATTTCATTTTCGAGCGTAGAGTTCGGCAAATACATTGTCTCATCTTGGAAATCCGGTCTCTTCCCATACATATAGAATTCCAATTGACCTTCTCGATAGAGAACCAATGCATCTTTTAATGCATCATAGGAAAGTTTTTCCCAATTAGCAGATTTCCTCCAACCCGTAGCCTCCATCTCCTCGACAATAGGCTTAACGACATAGGCTAGCGGGGTCGCATCACCGCTACTCGCAAAACTTTCCCATGCTTGTTGATAGTCGCTTTTTAAGACGCCTTTCTCATCGAAAATTTGTATATCTTTGGAGCCTTTCATTACTTCAGTGAAAATTGTGATGAAATACGATTCCAATACAGGATATAATGTCGAATCCCGTTCCACTTCCATTAACGTCTTTTCCATACTCTGCACCATCGACACAGTTCGATCCAATGGATATTGAAGAGTTGCACCATACATATACGGTTCTTCGACAAGCATATCAATATAGGCGAACATCATTGGGGCAAGGTTGGTTTTCAATTCTTGTTGGAGGGATACTTCATAATAACGAGCTCCGATTTCTCCTGAATTACTGTTCGTCTGCAAGCGTATGGACTGTTCCCTCATCGTGCTAATGATATTTTGAAGCTGTTCTGGAAATTTATTGCGGCTAACAAGCATCATGATCTCTGCCTTATCAACAGATGCATCCACATCATAAGCGTCCACTGCCTCGCGATTTTCTGCGAGGATTTCGTCGTAAACTGTAATAAGACTCAATACTTTAGAACGATATGAAGCGAGGAATACGATACTCTCCTGTTCATCTTCAACGAGTGGATTTTCTACAACTTCTTTTATCATTTCAGAAGGTAATTTCAGATATGCCAGGGCACGTTCGAAGTCTTTTTCTAGCACTTCTCGACTATTGTCGAACTTAGCGTAACGTTTACTGCTTGTAATCGACTTATCGGCATATGCGATAAACTCAAGTTTCGCAAACTTATCTTCTTCCAACTTTAAAGTTTCCCTACGTTTCTCACGTTCAACCCTATACTTTGCTTTCAATTCTTCTATATCCTCAACAGTAACTTCCTTTGATGTCATCTCTTCAGGGTTATTCTTTTGTTCGAACATTAAAGATGCCGTAATGAATCCGAACAGGAATACACTGGCGATACTGACTGCCCAAACGACCAAATTAGGCTTGAATCTATTTTTCACCCTGAAGGAAGTTTCATCAGTCCCTGGCTTGGCAGTATCCTCTTCAATTTTCTGGAGCACTTCCTCACTGTCGAATGTTGAAGGGATGCGCTCATACGACTTTTTGAGAAATTCCATTCGTTTTTCGAATTTATTATTTTCCATAACTCGCACCTCCATTCTTGTCGATTGCTTTTTTCAAGCCATCCTTAGCGCGATGTAATCGTGTTTTCACAGTGGATAGAGGGATATTTAGCACGTCGGCAATTTGTTGGTACGATAAGTCCTGAAAATAGAAAAGTATAAGTGGTATCCGGTATTTTTCATCAAGCTTCAAAATCGCATTATGCAGTTCGAGGTCTTCTTCGAATAGAAGTATCTGCGTTTCAGCTGAATTCTGAGCTGGATAGAGGTTAGTTCCGTTAGCCTTCGCTTTTTTTTCCCGTTCACGATGTTCTTTCCTGTAGTAATCACGGGCCGTATTTAACGTAACCTTATATAACCATGTCGTGAAACGGTCTTGTTTGAATTGATGCAGAAACCTGTAAAGCTTGATGAACACTTCTTGCGTAACATCCGGTATATCGTCAAGATGCACACCGCATTGGTAGGCAAATTTCTCTACCGTCCGATAACGTAAATTCATTAGTTCTCCATAGGCAACCTTATCCCCTTGTTGGGCTTTTATTATCAATTCCATTTCGTCCATGATTCCACCCCCCTCTTACTTCTATAGGTGATACGTTGCTTTGTTGGTAATTGTTTCAAAGTGCTTTAGCATTCATCTTAAATCATGTACAATAAGTAAGCCTTAACTATAGAAAAGAGTGATATCTTTATGAAGCAACGTGATCAATGGTCATCAAAAATCGGATTCGTTCTCGCAGCTGCCGGTAGTGCGATCGGACTCGGCGCAATATGGAAATTCCCATATATGGTAGGGATGAACGGCGGAAGTGTCTTCCTTCTACTGTTCATTATTTGTACAATTGCAATCGGACTTCCGATTTTGCTTGCAGAGTTCGTCATCGGTCGTATGGGACAGGCTGATGCAATTACATCACTAAAACGATTGGCGCCAGGTAAAAAGTGGCCTTTGATTGGCTGGATGGGACTTGCAGTTTCATTCATTCTCCTGTCATTTTACAGCGTGGTCGGCGGTTGGATTCTTTCCTACTTAACTCGAGCTATTTTCTTCAAACTCGATGCAACGAATCACGGAGATCTATTTAATACAATTATCGCCAATCCAGTAGAAGTTCTATTTGCCCAGGCGGTATTTATGGGGATGACAATTTGGATCGTCCAAAGTGGTATTAAAGGAGGTATCGAGCGGGCGAGCAGGTGGATGATGCCAATGCTGTTCATATTCTTCATTATTCTTGCAATCCGTTCATTAACATTGGATGGTGCAATGGAAGGTGTTCGATTCCTGTTTGTACCTGATTGGTCGCACTTGACAGGTTCGACATTTTTACTTGCACTTGGTCAAGCTTTCTTCTCACTGAGTGTTGGAGTAACGGCAATGATGACGTATGCTTCTTATTTACCGAAAGAAGAAAAATTAGGTCAATCAGCAATGAACGTTGCGCTTTTGAATATCACCATTTCAATTTTAGCGGGTCTTGTTATATTTCCTGCAGTGTTCGCACTCGGCCACTCACCTTCTGAAGGCCCTGGATTGATATTCGTCATTTTACCAGCAATTTTTAGCCAAATTCCGTTTGGTAATTTATTTATGATCTTATTCTTCATCTTGATGCTTTTCGCTACACTTACTTCTTCAATTGCAATGCTTGAAATTGTCGTATCAAGTGGTATCAGAGAGAGAATCGAACGTAGAAAACGTGCTTCAATTGTATTTGGAATTCTCATCTTTGTCGTTGGTATTCCAAGTGCACTGTCATTCGGAGTCTTGTCTGATGTGAAAATATTCGGCAGTTCTATCTTTGATTTTGCTGACACATTAACGAGCAAAATCGGTATGCCACTCGGTGCATTACTCGTTTCGATCTTTGCAGGCTATGTATTGACGAAGTCTCAAACTGACGACGAACTTCGCATGCATCCAGTGATGAATAGCCTTTGGAAATTTCTCGTCAGGTATGCAGCTCCTACTGCTATCGTCATCATTTTCATCGTATGGATTATCGAACTATAAAATGTCGCTTTTGTTGTGAGCATCTACTGGCTCTGCTTGTATAGTTGCCTTTGGATCGACTTTGGATTGAATGACTTCTATACGATTACCGAGATATCTGGATATGTAGGTAATCGTATTGTGATTCTTCATCCGTCGCGCTCCAAATGCATACGTATACGAAGTGCTGAAGTTTTTTGGGACGAAAGAATAGCTGGCTTTTTACCTGGAGAAAAGCCGCCAAAGATGCAATTTTGGCGGCTGATGCTTTATTTAGGGTTCTCTCTTTTTTACTAGTAAAGAAGTGTCACTTTCTATAAGGTATCACATGAATACATGCGTAATCTTCACTAAAAGTAAGCAAGGAACACTTTGTTCAAAGTACTAGAGTGCCCGAAATTGTATCTTCGGGCACTTACACTCTCCATAGTATGTTATCTATTCTTTTCTTCCAAAAAATAACTGCATTTTCCACTTGAATATTGTAGGAACGCGACAGGCAACTATTCACAACAGGATTACCGAAAAAAGTGTGGCTAGAAGTGACGGAGTCACTTCTAGCCACACTTTCCCCCTGAGGGAGGAATGAATTTTAATTCCTCCTTAAACCTGTCATGAATATTTCGCCGAGAGCGAGCCGAAAATAGTCCAGTGAAAACGGAGGTTATTAAGACCTTCTCACCAGTATTTTATGCGAATAAATGGTTACGCCCTAAAATATTTCATAAATAGCCGGGAATCTAATGACTAGATTCCCGGCTATTTTGTTGCATAAAAAAACTGTACCCTCATTCAAAATGGATACAGCCGTGCCAAAATCAGACGATACATTTCGCCTCGTATTTAATCGCTAACAACTTATAAGAGATTTGTACGCAGTCCTCGATTGGAATCCATAGCCCATAGGAATGCTCGTAAATCTCCCGAATTCGCTTCGCAAGGTCGGTCGGATGATCTAGACGGTGTAGATCCGATACGACATCAGCAATTTCGAGCTCATACGCTTTTGGTCCTGCTTCAAATGGATCCCACTGTCCAAGAAGCGCAACAGCCTTTTTGTTCATTCCATTGGTTTGCACGATGAGTCACCTTATTTTTCTCAATAGTCTAGATTATGATAACATAGTAGAGAAAAAAGGAAAGAGGGGATTTCTGTGTTTGACTTTGAAAAAGTGATTGAACGACGTAAATCGCGTTCTGTAAAATGGGATCGAATGGAAATGATATATGGAATCGAAGATGCATCCGATATTTTACCGATGTGGATTGCGGATATGGACTTTGCTGCTCCGGAAGTTGTTGTCAATGCGTTGAAAGAACGTCTGGATCATCCAGTTTTTGGCTATTCATATATTTGTGAAGGCTGTAAAGACGCAGTAAAGACATGGCTTGCTGAACGCCATGCATGGGAAACCAATAACGAATGGATGTTATTCCACCACGGTGTTGTTCCGGCAATCGCTTCGGTCGTTGAAACGTTTACGAATCCGGGTGACGGCATTCTTGTCACTTCTCCGGTCTATCCTCCCTTTTTCCAAATTCCTGAACGTCAGGGACGAAATATGGTCGAATGTATTATGAAAGAGCAAGACGGTGTGTACTCCATCGACTTTGAAGAATTCGAGAAATGCCTGCAGCAAAATGTAAAGTTATTCATTTTATGCAATCCGCATAATCCTGGTGGAATTGTCTGGACAGAAAATGAATTGAAAGAAATGTTGCGCCTGTGTACAAAATATGATGTCTTGATTTTATCGGATGAAATCCACGCCGATCTAGTCTTTTCAGGGCATAAGCATATTCCGCTCGCAACGCTTGCTGGTGAAGAGGCAGGTCGTATCATTACATGTGTTGCACCTACAAAATCGTTTAACCTCGCAGGTATCCAAGCAGCAGTAATGATTGCGACAGATGAAGGTGTGAGAGAGAAACTAACGTTCAATGCAATGTCACATGGTCAAATGGATTTGAGCTCTTTTGCAGCCGCGGCTTTGACTGCTGCCTATAAAGAGGGAGGCCCTTGGCTAGCTGAATTACTTGAAACAGTTTCTAACAATATGGACTATGCAATTCGTGAACTAACAGCTGCAATTCCTGGTTTAAAAATTGCTAAGCCGCATGGTACATACCTTCTTTGGATTGACTACCGTGGTACTGGATTTACCGAGATGGAAATCATGGACAAGCTTTTGACTAAAGGAAAACTTGCTCTTGACCCAGGCTCAAAATATGGCGAATCAGGACGCGGCTTCCTTCGCATGAACGTAGCAACACCGTTTTTAGTTGTTCAAGACGGCGTTAACCGATTTATCACTGCATTAAGTGAATGATTCAGCAAAATTATAAATCGATCACGAAGTTTACACTACTTCAATTTAATAAGAAAAAATGCTTCAAATAACACGATTTAAGTAACTAACAGCTGCATGAGAGGGCTAGACGTACTCTCTATGGTGAAAAGCATTACGAGGTAATTTTGCAATTGTAAGCCCATCAAAAAAAGAGAATAAATTATGTAAAAAAAACGGAACTGAGTCTTTGATGACTTGTTCCATTTTTTTTATATTCTAAACAGTAGTGGGCACTCATAATTTACTTTCTACTAACTAATACCTGTTTTGCAGTTTTTTTCGCATTTCACCATAGTAAAATCGTTTAAACTATAGATTGGGAAGTTTAATTCATGATTACCGATTATTATAGAACTAGTATTTAAAAAATTAGCTGAATTATTATTTACATGCATAAATCCATTTTGCGAGATTTAAAACATTTATAAAACTAGAGTTTAGTAACCCTAGATATCACTATTTTGGACATCTAACTCATAATTTTTCGGAAAATATTGTAATAGTCTTGAAGGAGTATTAATCAATTGATTCTTTGTGAAAATAGTCAAACCAACTTCATGAACTGCAATCATGCTATAGATTTTTTTTAGTTCTACATTGACAAAATCTATAGGTTCATTCCATTTATTCAGTGGTAATAATTCCGACTTAGAAAGATTTGTACCATTAATGACAAATGCATTTAGACCTAAATTTACTATATTAACAATAAAATCAACAACAATGTTTAACTGTTGCCTTGATTCTATTTTGCATATTACCCAGTTACTCCTAGTTTTCCCGGTACTGTAATCAATATTATTTTCTCTCATCAAATTTTCAGGATTTTCATCATATTTAATCAACTCTTCTAGTACACAATATATTGGAAATTCTAAAGCTGTTTCCACGAAAGAAGTTAGGAAATCTTTGGTTGGATAATCAATAGTAATTCCAACATCTAATGTGGTGAAATCTTTTTTCTCAAAACCAGTGCTTTTTATCACACTTTCATTACTATACTGAACAAAAAATTCCTTTTTCAAATAAAAAACCCTTTCCCATTAAAATTGAATTATTTTTGTATTCTATACCCTTTTGGTGCCATATGAGTAGGTTGATAATGAGCATTTCCTATATGATAATGCCAAAGATTTTTTTGTAATTTATCATCCTTTTTATTTACATAAGTTGCCTTCCCCTTATCAATAGAGAATATTCTACCATTAAAAGTCCTTTTTTTTACTTTTATCAATAACAACTTGTGACTTATTTTTGAAATATAATTAACGGAATGTTGGTTCAGAGCTAGTATGCGGTTTATAATTATTGCGTTGTGCATGTAGTGAGGAGGAAAAGCATGGAGCAAGATATAGGAATCGTCATTATTAGAAAACTGTTAACCACATTTGTTGCCACCATTACTTTTTCAGGGTTGATGGTGTATGGTATGATTTTTAGTTATAGTGGGTTTGAATATAACAAAGGGAATTCTTTCATGGGGTGGTTGTTGGTTTATTGTATATATGTGGGAGTCGTTATTTTACTGTACGGGAACGTTGTGTCACTAATTCTGGATGCCGTGCAACGGAAATGGTTTTTGAAAAAAGATTGGTTAACAATACTCATTTTAGGTGCTTTTGGATTGGTAAACGGATTGTTTTTTCAAGAAAGTACGTTAATGTGGTTCGGTATGGTTGTGGCTATCCTGTACGGGGTTATTGATAAATGGCTCTACAAAAGACAAAGCAAAGGGAAAAGTTTAAAAATGTTTGTATTAATGCCTATTGCTTTTATTTTTCTGTCGTGGTTATTTTTGCAATTGACATCGCCACCTCAACCGCCTTTCACAAAAGAAGATGCGATATCCACTGCAACTGCGGGAGTGGGAACTCTCATCGATTATTTTCCGAAAGAGGTCGGGTTACAAGAAGAAACAATTGATGGGTATAAAGTTGTGAGAGAAACGAGTGTAAAAGAAATAGGGAAAGAAAAATATATCGTGACCTTCAAAGAAAATTGGCAAATAGGAAATTCGAAAAATTCTTGGCTAATGTCCTATACTGTTAAACGAGGAACATCAACGTTGTATGAATATGAAGGTGTTGAACCTTCGTACTATAAAAATAAATAAAATGAATACCTGTGAGAAGTATTGTGCTACATTCAAACCCATTCTCCATATTCATTAACGTTAATCAACCTTTTCCTTTAACTGAGCCAAATAAAAAAACGAATGTGAATAAATGTCACTTAGATAATCCTATTTAATGGTTAGATCCTTAATCGTGATAAATAGTCGTCTCGCAGAATTCATTATTTGAGTCCTAATCGTTTGTATTTCATTTAAACTAGAAATCTTAATTTGAAGTTCTGCTACTCCTTTTAAATAACTGATATTTATATTCTCTTTTTCGATACCAAAATCTTGAATAAGCTTATTTGTAAACTTAGTTATTTTATCGTTGTTTTTTTTCCCAACATAAAATGAAACTTTAATCTTATAACTTCTAATGGAAATCAAATACTGATTCAAGGCCCAAATAAATTCATCTTTTTCAAAATGGCTTGGATCTCCAAATTGTTTGGCTTTGCCACAATGTTGACAAATTGCTATATAACGAACATGACGCACATCTACACCTGGTTGTTCAACATTCACAAAAACCTCATAGGGTATATACACATCATGTGAACAAAAACTACAAATAACAGGCTCATCAAAAATCGTAATACGACTTTTTTGAGGGCGTAAAGATTCATCAATACCGCTCATTCTTTTATCACTTCTGTGTACTCAATAATAGATACATGTTTTTGTAACGTATGATCAAATCGATTCTTTTCTTGAAACATTTGGATATCACCACATGACGGGCAGGAAAAAGATTGCAATGTTAGCTGATCCGTTACCGTTTCATCTAAAGGGTTTAAATCTATATAAACTTCACGATGCAGAAACTCTTCGTGCTGACAAAATAAACATACGAGCTGCTTGTCACGAATTTTTATTTGATACGTTCCTCTTCTTCTAACCATTCCTTCACCCCTCATCAAAAATACTGCCTTTACTCTAATACGTTCGAAACGAATGGTGGTTCCAAACACCAATTACTCAATCCCCCAGCAAAAATTTATAGTGACAATTTTCGTACTTCATCATCTGAATGGACAAAGTATTGGTATTGGAAATAGTTATCGTAATGATCTTTGTTCCAATGCTTTACAACTATCTTTTTCGACATTTAATTTTCCTCATTTCATAGTATTTCATCTTCAACTATCCTAGCCTTTAGCTGAATAAGAAAAGGGTGCTTTACCCCTAATTGAAGTAAAACACCCGTTAGTAAAACTAGAAAAGTGAAGCTTATTCCACAATAGTGCCCGTTTGCTGAATAAAAAATTTGGTTTTCTTTCATTCTTTCATTCTTTCGTTTTCTAGAAATAGTGAAATTGTCAAAATTAATAAGCAAATATTTAAAGAACCCCTTATTTATTTTACACCGTGAAAAACAAAAGATTTGGTATCTAAAGTTGCTTGTTTAAACACCCAATCTCCATAAACATGGGTTAGTGAAAAACCTACTTGTTGTAATGATTCATGGATTTCTTCTTGCGGTCGAAATTTTAATTGCATTTTTTCATGAATTACTACTTCACCTGTACGTGCATTTTTCACAGTCTCATAAAACGTAAAAACATCTTCTACAAACCCCTCGTATTCAGTCCAAATTTCAAGTGACTCACCGCTCACCTGATTCATTGCAACATCAGGTGTCATATCTTTTTCCCACTGTTCCCACACTTTTGCTAATGGGTTACGTGTATCAAAAATAAAATGACCTCCAGGTTTTAATGCTCGATATGCATCTGAAATGACGCATTGCCAACTTTCTTCTGTAAGAAATACTTGCGCAACATTCGCCGTCATTATGACAGCATCAAACGCATTTGTTTGTAAATTTGAACTATCACCAACAATCCAAGTCACTTCGCCTGGAAACTCTTTATTTTCCGCATATTCGATTGCTTCTTCATTTGGGTCAATAGCTGTAATATGATAGCCTGCTTTAGCAAAGTGAGTTGTCAATCTTCCTGTTCCACAACCTAAATCAGCTACTTTTTTAACATTTAACTTCTTTAATAGTGCTAAGAAGAATTCATCGTGTTTTCCCCAGCCATTAATTTGGTCATATACTAATGGAATCATTTATTTACCTACCTTCTAATTCATTACTTTTTCCGTTTATATTTTGGTGAAATATTTTTTGGCAATACCTGAACCACTAATAAATCACCTCTATTGGAATATAATTTCCTCTTCAACAATCTGACACGATTGTTAAACATTTGTGCCTGTTTGTTGATTTATTCATTTAGTTGTTGATAAATAGTTTGTCTACCGTGGTTTCTAATACACTCGCTATGTTAAATGCTAATTGTAAAGTAGGGTCGTATTTATCATTCTCAATTGCATTTATTGTTTGTCTGGATACCTTACAGAGTTTAGCCAGTTCTTCCTGAGATAATTTAGCTGATTTCCTTAATTTCTTAATTTGATTTTTCATTTAATCACCATACTTTTTCCTGTACATCACTAATGTTCCAAGATATATAATTAATATCACCGTCAGAATCACTATCGGCGAATTTCCATTACCATTATGAGAAGCATCCCCTTGAATACTTAGATAAATCGACTGTGCAACTTCTAAAATCAGCATACCTATAACTACCATAAACGCATATGATTGAGCTTTCGTATTGATAAACTTCCTTCTTTCATCACCCTTTAAAGAAAATGGTGCAACAAAAATCAAAATTCCGCAAACTAACAATACAGCTGAATACACAATTTTAACCCAATCCATTTTTTGTCCCCTCCTCCGAATTAATGTAAAAAGTATTTTACATTAATTGTAATCACAAACAAACGATATGTCAAATACTTTTTACATTATCTCCAAAAAAAAGAACCCCTTTATAATTAGGATTCTCTTCTCGTATAATTTAATAATCTTGCCCGATTGTTGAACACAAGTTATACAACGCTTCTTCAACTAACCTGTCCCTTTAGTTAAACAAGAAAAAGAGCCGTCTAAGCAGCTCAACAATCTTCAAGTAAGCACCCGTTTGTTGAAGAAATTTGTGTTCTAATCTTATTATTCAAAAGCGTCTTCGTCACTTTTGTATTCTAAAATATCTCCAGGCTGACATTCTAAAGCCTTACAAACCGCATCTAAAGTTGATAATCGTATTGCTTTTGCCTTACCATTTTTCAATATAGAAAGATTAGCCATCGTTATTCCTACCCTCTCAGAAAGTTCTGTAACACTCATTTTTCTTTTAGCCAACATCACATCAATATTGATTATAATTGCCATTTTATTCACCTCAGACCATTAAGTCATTTTCCGATTTTATATCGATGGCTTCTTGTAAAAGCCTTTGAAGAACAGCAGCGAAGACTGCAATTAGTATAGAAGCAAAAATAATGACTAATCCGAGTGCTACGACACCTGGAGAGTCGTCTTTATGCCCCATGAGTATAAAGAATGGCATGCCAACTACATAACAGATACTGATTGTGATTGCACAGTATTTGATGGTCTTTAAAACCTTTACAGATAAATCCGAGAAAGCTTTATTCTTGTCAATGTAGCTTAAGAGTTTAAAAGCCTGATACAAAGCAACGAAAAACGGTATTGCCGACAAATACATAATTATAAAAATACCATATAATACATAAGCGAACTCCGAATTACTTTCCGCTGTTTCTTTAGCTAACATAGGCAACCCAAATATACATAAAGCAAGAACTGGAGTTCCAATAATGAAAACGACTATCTTTAAAAAGAGTGTTGAACCTTGTTTCATAAAAAACACCTCACTTATTTAATGTCAATTTCATTCTAACACACATTTTATTGAATTACGATAAAATAATGTTGCAACTTAATAAAAAAATATTGCTATATCAATACACTTTTCATTTTCGACAAAGATGAAAAATATCTCTCAATTAGATTAATCGTTTCTGATGTAGGAAAGGAGACGGCTAAAGATTTCTCGAACTTGGGGCTTTAAGCGGAGGGAATAAATCATAACCAATATGTACGAATCGCACATATTGGTTATGATATTGGGAAGGAAATCTAACTGAAGAACAGGATTAGGAAACTCCTCTGGGACAAACTCTACATCTTTTGAAAAACCAATGGTGAAATTCTGTTTTTGTGTTGTGTTACTATTTGCAGATCAAACTCTATTTTTAAAAATGCCTTGGGTAGTAGCAACAATCTTTGAGAAAACAGCCTAAAAGAAAAACAGCATCCTCAATTTTGAGGATGCTGTTTTTCTTTTTGTTCGCGGCGTTCACGTAAAATGCGTTCTTCAAGTTCTTTCGTTTCTAATTCCTGTTTCTTCGAATTGCGTCGAATCCACATGAATGTGAGTACCATTAGAATCCCAAAGAACAACATTGAAATCGAAGCTGATATATATTCTGTTTTGTCTTCAGGAAAGTAAAGGAACGGCATTAAAAGTGCGTTCACTTCGTCCACTTCCTCACATTGTAAATTTCAATATGGTTAGAATTACTTTTGAATGATTTCGATTGATTCAATAGAAATATCTTCAACAGGCTTATCTTGACGGCCTTTTTTCACTTTTGCAATTTTGTCGACAACATCCATGCCTTCAATAACTTGACCGAATACTGTATGTTTTTGGTCTAAGTGAGGAGTTCCGCCCATTTCGCCATAAGCTTCAGCGATTTCAGCTGGATATCCACCTTTTTTCAGTTGATCAACTGAAGCAGGAACTTCTGAAGCATGAACGATGAAGAACTGGCTGCCATTTGTTCCTGGGCCTGCGTTCGCCATTGAAAGAGCTCCTTTTAAGTTAAATAGATCCATAGTGAATTCATCTTCAAATGAAGCACCGTAAATGCTTGTTCCGCCCATACCAGTTCCTGTTGGGTCGCCACCTTGAATCATGAAGTCTTCAATAACACGGTGGAAGATAATACCGTCATAATAACCGTTTTCTGCATGTGTTAAGAAGTTTTCAACTGTTTTTGGTGCTTGTTCAGGGAAAAGCTTAATTTTGATTGGCCCCATTGTTGTGTTCATAACAACTAGTGCTTCGTTTGCAGCTACTTCTTTTGATAATTGTGGATACATTGTTGTTGCCTCCTCTGAGTTCTTCGTGCTATTTTCTTCTACTGGATCTTGTCCAACAGTCACTACTTCTTCTTGTTTTTCGTTCTCAGACGCACTATTACCGCATGCGGTAAGTAAGACGAGACCAAAGATCGTAAGAAGGGAGAAAAATATTTTCTGCATTAACATTCACCCTGAATTAGTTTAGCATATTAAAACATCTATTTCGACGAATAAGCATGAAACTTCCTTCGGTTATCGAACTGTTTTATAATGAATGAAAGGTACTACGGTGAAAGAAGGTTTTCTAAATGGACGTGCAAAAAAAGAATTTCATCATCATTTGGTTGACGAACTTCCTTGTTGCTGGAACACTTACGATGATCATGCCCTTCCTATCTCTTTACATCGAAACGTTTGGCGATCATTCGGATGCGTACGTCCAAAAATGGTCAGGACTCATTTTCGGTGCAGTATTCATCACTGCGTTTATCATGTCACCAATTTGGGGACGAATTGCTGATAAATATGGTTTCAAGCCCATTCTCATTATTAACGGCTTCGGGATTGCTATATCTATTTTCCTCATGAGTTTTGTTCAGTCCGTTGAAGCATTTTTCATTTTGAGACTCTTCATGGGTGTTGTTACAGGGTTCATTCCTACTTCGCTTGCATTCATTTCTGCTAATACTGCAAAGGAAGAAGCAGGAAAAATGTTGGGCACTTTGCAAATGGGCAGCGTTACGGGGACTCTATTTGGTCCTATATTGGGCGGATTACTTGCAGACGCATTCGGCTTCCAATATACGTTCATCATCACTTCCGTATCGGTTGCGATTGCTGCCATCATCATTCTGTTCGGAATTAAGGAACAAAAACGGGTGAAAAACCCAAAAGCCATTCATTATTCACGCAAGGCTATTTTGGGTGGTATGTTGCGTCATCGTCTTATGCTAAACGTCATGGTTGTCACAGCACTCATTCAGATAGGTAATTTCAGTATTCAGCCTTTGCTATCGTTATATGTTGCAGAACTAACCGATGCGAAAGATGTTGCACTCCTTGCCGGTATCACCTTTAGTGCCGCAGGAGTAGGAAACCTTCTGTTTGCACGTAGATGGGGGAAACTTGGCGATGATATTGGCTACGAAAAGGTGCTGTCCATCCTTCTGATTCTGTCATTCGTGTTTATTATTCCGCAAGCGTTTGTTACGGAGTTATGGCAACTGATGGCTTGTCGCCTTCTATTTGGGATTGCAGTTGGTGGTATGATTCCGATTACAACTGCACTTGTCAGACGGGAAGCGCCCGTTGATATTCAAGGCGAAGTAATGGGTTACAATACAAGTTTTCGTTTTCTCGGCAACATTATCGGTCCGATATTCGGTGGGATTGTTAGCGGTTTTATCGGCATCGGATCTGTCTTTATAGTAACGGGAAGCCTATTCCTTGTTGGTTTCGCTTTCCTCTATTATGCGAAACGAAAGCCCGTTCAGGATTTTGAAGATTTCCTTGCTGAAGAAGATCACCAATCGAAGCGTTAAAAAACAGCACACTTCCCTATGCGGAGTGTGCTATATTTTTGTTAATGAATGATTTCTTGAACGGAGTGCAAATGCATTGAAACAATTTATTGGTTTCATCTTTATTCTGTTATCCATTCCACTCCTCTTTGTTGTCCAAGATGCGATTGCTGTCGAGTTGAAGAACGCCGGATCCTTCAAAGACCAGATTGGAGACTCCATTGAACTTTCATCCCCAGTGATCAATGTGCCTGTAACGATGAAAGATCGTAATGGCCTCATTTTTGCAGAAGAGTATATAGAATGGCGCGATCCGCTACCGCTATCGTCCATCCCGCTATTCGCGCGCCAACTGTTTCTTGAGAGTGAAGATACAGGGTTCTTCGAGCATAAAGGCTATGATATAGCCGCAATTGCGCGTGCATTTGCTGTCAATGCTGCGACAGACGATGTCAGTCAAGGGGCCTCTACGATTACACAGCAAGTCGTACGAATGAGATTTTTATCGACCGAAAAGACGTATGAACGTAAGGTGACTGAACTTTTTTATGCAGCTGAACTTGAAAAACAATCGACAAAAGATGAAATTTTGGAAATGTATTTGAACGAAATGTATTTTGGCCATCAAGTGTACGGTATTGGTGCTGCGGCGACCTTTTACTTCAGCAAACCCTTAGATACGCTCAATGAAGCCGAAATGGCCTTCCTAGCGGCAATTCCAAACAACCCCACTTTATATGATCCTTTGAAACATTTCGATCGTACAAAAGTGAGACAGGAACGACTTTTATCGGTACTTACAAAAAATAGAGTTCTGACTACCGAGGAAGCCGAAGCGCATAAAAATACTACTATCAAATTAAGGCTGAAAGAAAAAGTGAATGGCTTTCCTGCCTACAGTACATATGCACTTGCTGAACTTACTGATCTCATAGCAGAGTCCGAAGGCTTATCTAAAAAAATCACAAATGCGAAAGATGCCGCTGAAAAGATTGCCCTTGAAACGCTTGTGAAACAGCGGACAGCTGAAGTATTGTCCAAAGGAGTGATTATCGAAACTGCACTTAACCCTGAAAAGCAAAGGCGAGATGAACAAACGATCTCCTCCCTTTTGAATCCTGAAGGCGTGCAGGCGGGTGCCGCCGTTATCGACAATGAAACCCGTGAAATTGTCAGTGTCTTCGCTGGGAAAGACTATAAGAAAGCAGATTTCCACCGTGCATTCCAGGCTGTCAGACAACCAGGTTCTGTTCTTAAACCACTGCTTGTATATGCTCCATTGTTTGAAAGTAGCTCCTATACAGAGAACACACCTATTAACAGCAGCAATATTTGCATCGGCTCGTACTGCCCGACAAATATCGGCGGTTCCGTTTATGGCAATGTCACCGTTAAAGAAGCTTTTCGACAAAGTCATAATACAGCAGCAGTCAGATTGCTTCAGATTGTTGGAATAGATGAGGCATTTAGTTTTATCGAACCGTTCGGATTTAAATCAATTACGGAGAAAGATAGGAACTACGCGGCTGCACTTGGCGGATTCTCAAAAGGAATGACTCCCATTGAACTTGCAGGGGCTTATTCCAGTTTCATCGATGGGAAGTATATCCCTGCCCATGCAATTCATGCTGTGAAGGATAGAGCGGGGAATGTGTTATATAAATGGCCAGATGAACAAGAGGAAGTTTGGTCCCCTGCAACAGTTACGAAGATTCGTAGCATGATGTCGGATGTCGTATTAAATGGAACTGGCCGCGGTATTCCGTATACAACTTCGTATACAGGAGCGAAAACCGGCACAACAAACCATTATAAAGATTTATGGGTTGGCGGATTGAACGACAACTATACAACCTCCGTCTGGGTTGGCTATGATAAGCCGCAATCTATTAAGAATTTAAGTGACCAGAAACTTCATTTACGCATATTTTCTGCACTGCTTAAAGACTAGCCATTTCTGTAATGGCTCACGTCTGTTGATTAACCAAAAATAACCAGTAAGTAACTTAATCCCCCCCGGCCGCACTTGTATAGTTGCACTTTGGGATCTCTTTGGATTGAATGACTTCTAGTACGATTACCGAGGTGTCAGGATGTGTAGGAATGCGACTTCGTCGCATCCCTACACATTTTTTTGGGTAATCGTATGGTTATCATTCATCCGTCGCGCTCCAAATGCATGAGTACACAGAGTGCTGAAGGTTTTCGGGACGAATGAATAGTTGGCTTTTCACCTAGAGAAAAGCCGCCAAAGATGCAATTTTGGCGGCTGATGCTTTCTCTATGGCTTTTCCTTATTTAATTTAAAGAAGTGTCACTTTCTAATAGGCAACACAAGCTTAGATGCATATTCTTTACTAAAAGTAAGCAAGGAACGCATTATACAAAGTACAAGAGTGCCCGAAATTGCATCTTCAGGCACTTAGACTCTCCATAGAATGTCACTATTCTTTTCTTCCAAAACAACTGCATTTTTCACTTGAATATTGTAGAAACGCAACAGGCAACGATTCTCAACAGGATTACTGAAAAAAGTGTGGCTAGAAGTGACGGAGTCACTTCTAGCCACACTAGGACTCACAGTAAATCTGTCATGAATAGTTAGCCAAAAGCGGTCCGAAAATAGTCCAGTGAAAATGGAGGTTATCAAGCTCTCCTCACCAGTACTTTATGCAAATATATGGTTAATCAACAGACGTGGTAGTGGCTAGTCTTTATTTAAGATAAGAAAGTATAAATTTTTTCACTTATAATAGTGTCTAAACGGCGCCTTGCACTTTTCTCAATTTCCAGGAAACGGTAAACTAGCGACCACTCCTGTATAAAGCTTCAGCAATATGTAGATGATCGTGGAGACAAGTACACTCCAAAACGTAATTTCAAATGCGATAAGCCCAATTGTACTGACGATTGTCATAAATTTACTCAACTTATAAACGACATAGACAAAGTAGATGAACGTTGTCAGCAAAAATAGAACTGCTAATATTTTGATTGAATTAATGCCCCCTGCAGATGCAAGTGCACCGAAAAAGTAGATGACATTACCTCCCCGTGCCTCGTTATAAGATTCGCCCTCCACATCCTTTGAAAAGAACAACATCGCAGTTTCGTGTATCGTCTCCGCAATTAACTTCAACGCCGAAAAGACCATAAAGAAAAGCAGTGCATAGATAACTAGCAGGAAAACTCGTAATTGTATATCCGTCAGAAACTCTCGCATGCCTGCATACAAACCAATTCCCTTAAATAGCTCCACTGACATGCCTACTGTATAAACTCCGAACGTTAAACTAAATAAAACAATTGTGACAAACGGCAAATAACCGAATATGTATGGGTTTTTCAATTTCAGCACCTCAAAAGCAGTTTATTTCCCCGTTACTATAATATAAGAAGAGAGACTGAATAAGCAACAAAATCCAGAATCGTCTCACACTTACTATTGTTCAATTAGACAATAATTGAATGTTATGATATAGTTACTTCAATCAAATAAATGAACGTACTTGGAGGAGTCTGTCACCAAGGGGTATCTATGCCCTTTTGTGATGGACTTTTTGCATCTTTTGATTACATAAAGAAAGGAAGGAGGAAGGAAAGACCAGGTGCTATTAGCACTTTTTAAGCTTCACCGTCCCAGCGTTGAAAAATGATGTGCGAATTCAGATCAGCCATTGGCTATTAGATCCTTTTAGCTTAGTATCGCGTTTTCACATAAAATGTTTCATTCAATAGGAAGGAGGATTTTCTTGAATTTCGTATTATTGATTTTCCTGCCGATAGTGGCAGCCTTATTTATTCCCCTGCTATTTAAGAAAGTGAAAGACATACATACTGGGTGGTTCGTATTACTCGTCCCTGTCTCTCTCTTCATTTACTACATAGGATTCCTCAAAACAACAATGGATGGTGGACATGCCATCTCAGAATTGCAATGGATTCCTTCACTCGGCATTTCGTTCGTGTCGTATATTGATGGTCTCAGCCTACTGTTTACCTTGCTGATAACAGGCATCGGTGCACTTGTTGTTCTCTACTCTATCTTTTATCTCGATAAGCGTAAAGAAAAGCTGAACCACTTTTACGTCTATCTATTGATTTTCATGAGCGCAATGTTAGGAGTTGTGCAATCTGATAATGTTATTTCTCTTTATTTATTCTGGGAGCTAACATCCATTTCATCCTTCCTGCTTATTGGCTATTGGAATACACGTAATGCTTCACGATTTGGTGCATTGAAATCGATGATGATCACTGTATTTGGCGGATTGATGATGCTTGGGGGATTCGTTCTATTAGGAATTATGGGAGATACGTTTTCCATCCGTGAACTTATTACCAACGCACCAACTTTTGTAAGTCATGAATTCTTTACGCTGGCGCTCGTTCTCGTGTTACTTGGTGCATTTACGAAGTCTGCGCAGTTCCCGTTCCACATTTGGCTACCAGATGCTATGGAAGCGCCTACACCAGTTAGTGCCTATCTGCACTCTGCAACGATGGTGAAAGCAGGTCTATACCTTGTTGCTCGTTTCACACCGATTTTTGCAGTTTCTGAAGTATGGATCTGGCTTGTAGCTGGTATCGGACTTCTAACCTTATTCTGGGGATCTTTCTTTGCAGTGAAACAGACCGATTTGAAAGCGATTCTTGCTTTCTCTACAGTCAGTCAGCTTGGACTTATCATGTCCCTACTCGGAGTAGGTGCGCTTGCCTATCACTCCGATGATCCGATTTTCAAATTCGCAACATTTGCAGCAATCTTCCATTTGATCAACCACGCGACCTTTAAAGGTAGTTTGTTCATGATTGCAGGTATTGTCGATCACGAAACCGGTACGCGGGATATTAGGAAACTCGGTGGATTGATGAGCATTATGCCTGTCAGTTTCACGGTTGCGTTCATCGGTTCAATGTCAATGGCAGGTTTGCCGCCATTTAACGGCTTCCTGAGTAAGGAAATGTTCCTCCAATCAATGTTGGCAATTCGTCATTTTGAACTGTTCAACTTTGCGACATGGGGAATTATCTTCCCTGTTATCGCTTGGATTGCCAGTGTCTTCACATTTGTCTATAGCTTTTACTTTGTATTCAAGACGTTTGCTGGGCAACAAAAGAGTGAACCTCTTCCTGTTAAACCGCATGAAGCGCCTGTCGGGATGCTTGTATCTCCCGTCATTCTTGCTACGCTCGTCGTCGCAATCTTCTTCATCCCGAATTTGATTGGTAAATGGTTGGTAAAACCAGCTGTCATGGCTGTCCAGCCTGATTTATACAGCCATCCTTCTGAAGTTGCCGTTCACGTTGCAGCTTGGCACGGAATTGCTGCTCCTGAATTATGGATGACAGTTTCGCTTGTTGGTGTTGGATTTATCCTGTTTCTAACATTGGCAAGATGGCAAAAAATGTACGATATCCAGCCACAGTACTTGTCGTTAAATGCATTGTATGATTCAGCCATGTTAGTTGGTGAAGGTGGAATGAACAAACTTTCACGCTTCTATATGACTGGGTTAATCCGCACATATCTAATTTATATGTTTGCCTTTATCGCTTCAATTACGGCTGCAACGCTATTCATCAAAGAAGCTTTCGTTGTTGATATGGATAGTTTTTCTCCCGTCAACATGTATGGGGTCCTAACTGCTATTGTTCTGGTCGTCTCAGTATGTATGGTTCTTATCGCGAAGACTAGGCTATCAGCAATTATTGCTTTAGGTGCCGTCGGGTATTCGGTTGCTTTATTCTTCGTCATTTTCAAAGCACCTGACCTGGCACTTACACAGCTCGTCATTGAAACGATATCGGTCGCCCTGTTCTTGTTAGCCTTTAAACATTTGCCGTCACTTAATAATCACGGTCAAACAAAACGCAACAAGCTTGGTAATCTGATTATTGCTGCTGGTGTGGGAATCACGGTGACCTTAGTTGCTTTGTCAGCCCATTCACAAAAACTGATTCCATCTATCTCACAATATTATAAAGATACAGTTGCTACAGAAGGTGGGGGCGGTAATATCGTCAACGTCATTCTTGTAGATTATCGTGGGTTTGATACATTATTTGAAATCGCTGTTCTGTCTATCGCCGGAATCGCTGTCATCGCAATGATTCGTCTGAAGTTGTCAAGAAAGGAGGAGAGTACGGATGAAAACAAATGATGTCATTTTACAAACGACAACAAAATTCGTATTCTTTATCATTTTCCTTTTTTCAATCCATATTTTCTTTGCGGGACACTATACACCAGGTGGGGGATTTGTCGGAGGACTGCTAACATCAGGGGCAATTGTGTTGCTGTTACTAGCCTTTGATTTACAAACTGTCCAAAAAGCTTTGCCTTTTAATTTTACAATCGTAACAGCTATCGGCTTACTGCTTTCACTTGGAACAGCCGCGGGTTCAATCTTGTTCAACGTTCCGTTCTTCACACATGCTTTCGATTATTTCACCTTGCCTTTGTTCGGAAAAACTTCCTTACATACTGCGATGATTTTCGATGCCGGTGTTTATCTCGTTGTTGTAGGTGCCGCCGTTACAATGATTCAGACGATTGGAGGAGATGAATAATGGAATTTATAATGGCTATTGTCATCGGAATCCTCTTCATGGCAGCTGTCTATCTGATTCTTTCAAGAAGCATACTCAAAATCATAGTAGGGACAGGTCTGTTGAGTCACGGTGCACATCTACTAATCCTTACAATGGGCGGTCTTGGCGGTACTTCACCGCCAGTTTTAGCCAATGGTGTAACCGATTACGCAGATCCTTTACCACAGGCACTTATTTTAACGGCGATAGTAATCAGTTTCGGTGTGACAGCGTTCATCCTCGTTCTTGCTTACAGATCGTACGCCGAAAATAAGACAGACAATATGGATCTCATGAGAGGAAATGACGAACATGATTAATCTACTTTTATTCCCAATCATATTGCCATTCCTTTTCGCAATTATTCTTCTGTTTTTCAAGGAGAATATCAAGGTACAGCGATTGTTGACCTGTTTGGGGCTGATAGTCAGCCTGGTAGCCGCACTTTTCCTTGTTGCTAAGGTCAAAGCTGACGGCGTTCAAGCCATTACACTCGGAAGCTGGCCGGCACCATTCGGAATTTCAATGGTTTCTGATATGTTGTCTGCATTACTAGTAACAACAACAATCTTAATCACACTTTTTGTTGTGCTATACAGTTTCACTGCGATTGGTGAAGAGCGGGAGCGCTACTTTTATTATCCCGCTATCCTGTTCATGATTACAGGCATCAATGGCGCATTTACTACAGGTGATATTTTCAATATGTTCGTATTCTTCGAAGTGCTGCTCATCGCCTCTTATCTGTTAATCGTTCTAGGCGGCGAGAAAAAACAGCTTCGAGAATCACTGAAGTACATACTCGTCAATGTCATTTCATCTGCATTATTCGTTATCACAGTTGCTTACCTCTACTCTGTTGTTGGTACATTAAATATGGCCGATATTTCAGTGAAGATTGCAGAGATTGGACAACCAGGTATCATAACGGTGATTGCAGTTCTCTTTTTAATCGTATTCGGAGTAAAAGGGTCTCTGTTCCCTCTTTATTTCTGGCTGCCAGGATCTTATGCAGCACCACCGATACCAGTGCTTGCCCTATTCGGAGCATTGCTGACTAAAGTCGGTATCTATGCAATCATCCGAACGTATACGCTATTCTTCGTTCACGACATCGGATTTACACATGGATTATTATCTGCTCTTGCACTGCTCACAATCGTTGCTGGTTGTATTGGTGCACTCGCCTATTTCGATGTAAAACAAATAATCATTTACAATATCGTCATTGCAGTGGGTGTCATCTTATTCGGTGCTTCACAAATGAACGAGGCTGGTTTAATGGGAGCGGTTTTCTATCTAATCCATGACATGCTCATTAAAGGGGCTTTGTTCCTTCTAATTGGCATCATTGTTTACGTAACCGGAACCTCTAACTTACGGAAAATGGGTGGGCTAATTAAAACCCATGCGCCACTTGGCTGGATGTATCTAATTGCTGCATTTGGACTAGCTGGTATTCCGCCATTAAGTGGTTTCGTCGGCAAACTTCTCATTGTAAAAGGTGCATTCGAGGCGGGTAATGTCTTGGGGAGTATGATCATCCTGGCATCGAGCCTTGTGGTTCTATTGTCTGTCATCCGGATTTTCATCTATGCATTCTGGGGAGACCCTACAACTGTCGAATTGCCGAAAACAAACCGTCGAACATACCGGAAGATGATGATGCCAGCTGTTGCATTGGTCATTCTTTCCGTACTATACGGTGTTGGGTCTGAATGGCTCATTCCCTATATGACGGACGCGACAGACGTATTACTACAACCATCCATCTATATTGATGCGGTGTTAAAGGAGTAGATGACGATGGCATTTCAACTATTATTAAACTTTTTCATCGCACTCGTCTGGATGTTCATGAGCACCTCATTCACCGCTTCAACATTCATCATCGGGTTCTTGATTGGTATGCTTTTAATCATTATGACGAGACGCTTTTTCCCGGGTAGACTGTATATCTGGCGACTTTGGGCAACTTTTAAATTAGCACTACTCTTCTTCAAGGAACTGATTTTGTCTAATATTTCAGTGGTGAAGGTCGTCTTGCGGCCGAAGATGACGATTCAGCCCATGATTTTCGCTTTGCCCACTGATCTTGAGCATGACTGGGAAATTACATTGCTTTCGAGCCTTATCACGTTGACACCGGGAACGATTGTGTTGAACGTTTCCGATGATCAACGGACGCTTTATATCCATGCCATTGACGTCGATGATGTGGATGATGCCATTGATTCGATCAAAAATTCATTCGAAAAAGCCATTAAGGAGGTAAGCCGACCATGACGACATTTATATGGGTTTGCCTAATCCTTGTTCTGCTATCGATTTTCGGTCTGCTGTACCGTGTATTCCGCGGTCCTTCTATCCCGGATCGACTCGTCGCACTTGATGCGATTGGTGTCTTGCTTATTTCAGCAATCGCTCTGCTATCAGTCGTCTTCGACACCGGATTCTACTTAGAAGTCATCTTGCTTATTGCGATTATGTCATTCATTGGAACCGTGTCATTCTCTAAATTCATTGAGAAAGGAGAGATAATCGAGCGTGATCGTACTAGCTAATATCCTCATTGTCCTTACAATCGTCGTCGGTGTCTTCTTCACCATCGTGACAGTCATTGGTGTTATACGTTTACCGGACGTCTATACGAGGGCGCATGCTGCTTCTAAGAGTGCCACATTGGGTGTGCTCAGTATTCTGTTAGGCGTGTTTTTTCACTTTTGGTTGAAGGAAGGACATTTTAGTATTCAACTGCTACTTGCAATTGCATTTTTGTTCATTACCTCTCCAATTGGCGGACATCTGATGAGCCGTGCGGCATATATATCAGGTGTAAAACCCACAAAACTAACTGTTGGTGATGATCTGGCAGAAGTTATCAAACAAGCTAAACTAAAGAATCCCCCTACTCATCAGAAAGAGGATGACTCTTTGAACGAGTGAGTAATGCCCCCCTTATTTTAGATAAGAGGGGCTTTTTTTTGCGTAATAATGGTTTTGTTTGGTATGGGGTGGGTTGTGCTCGGGATGCGTTGGGTTATGATCGGCATGCGCTGGGTTATGACCGCCATGCGCTGGGTTATGCTCGGCATGCGGTGCGTTATGCTCGCCATGCGCTGCGTTATGCTCGCCATGCGCTGCGTTATGCTCGCCATGCGCTGCTTTATGCTCGCCATGCGCTGCGTTATGCTCGCCATGCGCTGCTTTATGATCGCCACGCACTAGTTTATGACCGCCTTAAGGTATTTCAACCTATTCAATAAACATTGAGTAGGTTCGGTTTCGATTAGCACCTTCTAGTCGTAAATTCATGCCCTGCAAGACACGAGTTGCGCTTTGGCGCTCAATATGCAAAAATGCACGGCAATCTTTATTTCTCATTTTTCCACCATATAAAAGAAACCAATCTCGGATTGCCTGTTTATGTGCGTCGGGGCTTGTCCTACCGCATGCCGTACAACGCCATCCTTTCATGTACTTCTGCATACCAAAAAAGTTGCAGGACGGACATGCGACACCAGTCAGGATCTTGCTCTTTATCTCAGGATAGGTTAGACAGATAGGCGACGGAATGTATTCTCGGTGGCTTTTGACAAGGTCATTTATCAGCATCGAGAACGCTTCATCATTCAATAGTGGGGGAGCTATCGGTAAATTCCGGATGAAGTTCGGTACCGCATTAGGGAAAAGAAATGGGGTTTTCGTATCAAACAGTTCAACACGCTGTTTGGAATACGCTAAAACAATTGCAGTATAAACAGGTAATGAAATATTTCGTGTGTGAAACCAATCTTGTAGCAAGGTACGAATGTTCTCGACTTGCGTAATGGGGCTATTGAATCCTTTCACTTCTCCATTATCGAGGACGCGGATTAATTGCGGTGGATTGCTAACTATTTTAAGCTCACCTGAAATATTCTTCACTTCAAATATGACCGCATATGCTGGGGTGACGAATAGCGTGTCGATTTGAAAAGGAGTACTTGATGTTAGCGATACATCATGCAACACACGATATTTCATTGGAAAAGAGTAATTTTCAAAAACCTTGTCCAATTGTTGCTCTCCACCAAAACCTGCTTTTCTCGAAGCATATGCAGTTTCCAAAATCGGCAATGTTCCATGCCCCTGTGGCAAACGTCTAATTGCAGCATAGAGCCCTTCTAATTTCAATGGCGCTTTTCTTGATTTTCTAATGAAATTTCCCATCCCCCTTTCATGTAAAACTGGAACGATCTACGAAAGTGTAACATATTTACACGAATAACTCTATGTTAATAACAGAATATTCCACACTAAGAGATTTGAATTTATTCCATGAACATATTACTAGGGTTAACCGTTGTGAAATAGGTTTATGATCGCCATGAGGTGCGTTATGATCGTCACGCGTACGGTTATGCTCGCTATGAGGTGTGTTATGACCGCCACGCGCAAGGTTATGATCGCCATGAATGACTTTATGACCGCCACACCCATTTTCCCCACTAAAAAATGCCTACCACCGAAAAATCGGGTGGCAGGCATTTTCTTCATTCTAGTATGGTCCGTAAAACCCGTATGGTTGATATTGGTATGGTTGGTATGGATACGGTGGGTATTGATAAACTGGGTATCCACCGTATCCGCCGCCATAACCTCCGCCGTATCCCGGGAACAATGCACTGCCTAATAAACTACCAGCAAATCCGCCAATAAAAGGTCCGCCAAAATCACCAAAACCGAAACCTCGACCGAAGCCGCCGCGTCCAAAACCGCCACCGTGACCTCGACCTCGACCAAATCCGCCACCGCCGTGAAAACCTCTAGTCATAATCATTCCCCTTTCCCACTTATCCTATTCAAATAAGGCTAAAGGGAAAGGGGCTATCGCCTATTGCGCTTCTATATCAGTATCGGCTAACCGTTCAACAAGAGTTGCCAGCGTTCGCACCATGACACCCGTTGCACCTTTCGGACCTAAATCATGTGCGGCAATTGAATCAGATGTCCCCGCGATATCCAGATGGATCCAAGGTGTGTCACCAACAAACTCTCCTACAAATCCACCGCCGAAGATCATATGTCCATCTCTACCTGGTGAATTATTCAAATCTGCTACTTCACTTTTACGGAGTCTTTTCTTATCATTTTCAGTCAATGGAAGTCTCCAAACGAATTCATCCGTTTCAATGGATGCCTGCATGAACTCTTCGAAGAATTCTTCATCATTCGTAAGTGCCCCTGTTTTATCCATACCAAGTGCGACGATGACGCCGCCTGTCAGTGTCGCGACGTCAATCAGACAGTCTGCACCAGCCTGCTTAGCGTATGTAACCGCATCTGCTAGAACAAGACGCCCTTCTGCATCTGTATTGAGCACCTCAATCGTTTTGCCACTCAGTGATGTGATAACATCATCTGGTTTGAAAGCATCTCCAGAAACCATATTGTCCGTTGATGCAATAACTGCGATGACATTTTTTGCTGGACGCAGCTCTCCTATAATTGTCATAGCTCCAAGAACAGCAGCTGCACCACCCATATCACCTTTCATACCAACCATTCCATCTTTTGGTTTCAATGAATAGCCGCCGGTATCATATGTAATTCCTTTGCCGACAAGGCCGATGACATTTTCCCATTTTTCAGTTGCAGCATATTTCATGACGATTAATTTAGGCTCTTCTACTGAACCTTTATTGACCGCAAGAATTGCACCCATACCGAGTTCTTCCATTTCTTTTTTACCAAGTATCTCGATTTCAAAATCATATTTCCCAGCAACTTCACGGGCATATTCAGCCATTTTAGTCGCTGTTAATATATTGGGTGGCATATTAACAAGATTTCGTGCTTCATTAACCGCGTATGCATGTACCTTCCCTACCTCAAAGGCCGCTTTCAACTCGTCTTCATCAAATGAAGATAAGAATGACAGTGTTTCAAGTACAACATCGCGTTCGTTTGAATCCGTACGGTATCCTTCAAACTTGTACATGCCGAGCCCAATACCTTCCGTTGCCGCAAAAACAACATCTTCACACGTCAACTTGTCATTCGTGAATGGAGCCGTCCAAATGGCAGCAGAAGCTACTTTCACATTTGCAAGCTCTTTTCCGACCGCTGCAAATACCTGACGCAAACGATCCTCCGTCAATTCTTTATGCAAGCCAAGTCCGATGAAGATTACACGTTTGTAACCTCCAACTTCTACTGAAGGCATTTTGACTATTTTTTTGAATTGTGTTTTAATATCACCAGATTTAACCCATTCTGGTATACGGGAGCTAAAAGAACTGACGAAACCGTCCCAACCTGTTATATTTTCCGGATGTTCGGGTACACCAATTATAAGTACATCTGTTTCTACAGTTTCAAAATCCGGTTTCATAATTTTCGTTTTCATTTGACAACCTCCAATTTTCTCTACATTATCTAGTATAGCCTAAATTTTCAGCCGTTTGTAGCAATTCATTCGGTATCCGTACTACCTTGTTTTTTTGTAGCACATCGTTATGGTATACTGAATATAAATTTTCGTACTTTATAGAGGAGTCGAACTAAATGGCCTTATTACAAAATACCCCGCTCGTTGCGGCATTATTCGGTATATTATTTGCACAATTCGTCAAAATTCCGATTCATTATTTCTTGGTAGGTAAACTTGACTGGAAACTAATGACTTCAACAGGTGGAATGCCCAGCTCACATTCAGCTGCAGTTACATCTTTGACGACTGCAATTGCTTACGAAGAAGGATTAGGATCACCTATGTTTGCAGTTTCTGCCATCTTTGCCGTCATTGTCATGTTTGATGCAACGGGAATTCGTTATCAGGCAGGGCAACAAGCACTGATTATCAATCAAATGCGAGTAGACTTCCAGACGTTCGTTCAAGAAGCAAAAGGTTGGCAGCAGAAAGATGGTCAGCAAAAAATTCTAGAGTTAAAAACGTTGCTAGGTCACAAACCAAGCGAAGTGTTTGCAGGTGCTGTAACTGGTATCCTTATCTCTGTTATTATCTACACATTCATCATCTAACTATAAGAAAACGGTTGCGCCTGGACACTTTTCCTGGTTGAAAAAACGTATAATTTCTTAATCTATTGAAAAAAGGGCGTGCTCAAGCAAATTGCTTGAACATACCCTTTTTTTCGTTGTCTAGGCTTCAGGTGCCAGCCCCTGGGCCCACACGAAGTGGGTCATGCAGTCGGCGCGACAGGACGTCGCGAACTTAGACTGCCTTCCTTTAGCTTCAATCTTGCTGAAAAGGCAAAGGTCGCCTTTATCTTCAAGCCTTTCAGCGCTTGTCGGGGCTAAACGGCACCTTACGCTTTTCTTAAAACATTTGATAACCTTGTTTTCTGAGTAACTTAATAACAAAACCTGAAATTATCGCTCCGATAAGTCCGCTTGCTAAAATAAGTACGTCTGCCGTATGGAGTGCCATGATCTTGTCACCAAGAAGTTGGAACGCGTGTGCCGGTTTCGTGACGTATTCATATACACTTACTTCATCAATAATTAGTATGACGACAATTGGATAAATGATAGCCATCAACCATGTCATACGGAGAAGCATATTTAATAGGAATCCTATACCAAAAAACATAACTATGAAAATCATTACAGATAAAACGACGTGCGTTATTGAAATGGTCCCCAATGTAACTACCTCCATTTTCCACTCATTATTTTACATGAACCTATGAACGCTTTCAACATTACACGACTCGTTCAATAATTTGTCGAATTTAAATTTATCGTTAAAGGTCACTTTTTGAAAAAGAGTTTAGAAGAAGTATAGCCAAATTGATCTCCCAGGTTGATATTTTCAATTTCGTCAAACCCTGACTCGATGACCTTTTCAGCAATTTCATGGATTATCACGGGGACATCATTATCTTTTTTTAACTCGAATGGACTCCTCAAAATCACCTCTGAAATCCCCCTTAATGCTGGAGTTAATAGCTGTCCTTCAGTTGTAGGCTACAACTGAAATATAGCCATATAATTCCCCCTAAAAAAAGCACCCACCGTCATTGACAGATGAGTGCTTCAGAAATGTATTATTTAAGTATGTTGAATTTACCTTTTTTCAATGTTAGTCCTAGACCGCCAATCAAGAATAGAGCACGGTTATCAATCATTTTCTTCATGAATGAAGCTTTAGTACCCATAACTTTTTTACCAAATACTACACCAATTGCATCGCTGTCCCCAAGTGAACAAACGCTACCTTTCAAATCTGGTTTAAAGTCGGAAGTCGGTTCACCCTTCATGAGTGCAATGATATTATTCGCACACATATCACCTTGCTGCATAGCAATTTGTGCAGTTGGTGGGAATGGACGGTTAATTTCTTCATTGATCATAAGTGCGCAGTCTCCTACGATGAATACATCAGAATAACCTGGTGCACGAAGATCCTTGTCAACTTTGACACGAGCACGCATGTTTTCGATACCTGTTTCTTCGATTAGACGGTTACCGCGGACACCTGCAGCCCAAACGATCGTGCCAGCTTTGACGAATTCAAATACATCTTCGCCTTTTTTAATATTGACGCCTTCAGGAGTAGCTTCTACAACCGGCGTACCAATCGAGAATTCAATTCCTTTAGAGTTCAATTGTTTAACAGCATAATCTACAAGTTCAGGATCAAATCCTGGAAGAACCATCGGAGCTGCTTCGACGCAGAGTACACGTACTTTTTCTTGTGGTACGTCGAACTCTTTACAAAGTTCAGGTACACGATTACCAAGTTCACCAAGGAACTCGATGCCAGTGAAGCCCGCTCCTCCAACGATAATTGTCAGACGGCTATCGTCTTTAACTTCTTCAGTAGACCACGTTGCGAATTGATATTCGATATGTTCGCGAATTTGACGTGCAGCTTTAACATTTGCAATGGAAAGCGCATATTTATCAAGACCCGGAATACCGAATGTTTCACCTTCGAACCCAAGAGAGATAACAAGGTAATCATAAGTATGTGTACCGACGTTTGTCGTTACGACTTTCCCCTTAACATCGATTGCTTGTACTTCAGCTTGGATGAATTTCACTTTATTACTGTTAATAACATTTTTTATATCATAACGTACTGATTCAGGAGACATTGTTCCTGCAGCAGCTTCATGAAGCCATGTCGATTCATAGTGATACTCATTTTTGTTTATAAGAACGATATCTGCATCGTCTGCCCCAAGAGACTTTTGCAAGTTAACAACTGTTGTTAAACCGCCATAACCCGCGCCTAATACTAAAATTGTCGGTCTTTTCACGAAGATCGAAACCACCTTTGATTTTTTTATGTGCCCAGCCACGTGAAATCGGTTACACCCATGATTTACACAGTCCCGGCTTTTGTCTTCTTTCGACAAACTTCTATCTCTTATAGTAGACCTTTTGATACAGCATTTCAATAGTATATTTGAAATAGGAAATATTTAAAAATACAGACTAAATAAACCCAGTTGTCATACATAAAAAAACTCTCCTAAGTATGATTTAGGAGAGCTTGAAATAGGATCAGCAGTCTTCTGGAGTTCCTTGTTTTTTGGCTGTTCTAAACGATGTCCCACAACCGCAAGAAGCAATTGCGTTCGGGTTATTTATTGTAAATCCGCCCCCCATGAGGGACTCTTTATAGTCGACTTGTGTGCCTTCAAGAACACCCGCATCTTCCTTAGAAACGAGTATTTGTAAACCGTGTTGTTCAAGTAACATGTCTTCCGGAGACTTTTCAGTTTCAAAACCCATTCCGTATGTCAATCCGCTGCATCCTCCGCCGTTCACAGCGACACGCAGGAATGATCCTTCTTCCTCATTATGACGCATCATTTCTTTCACATGAATTGCTGCTGCTTTTGTAACTTCAACAACTTGTGTCATCCGTGTTCACCTTCCCTTTGTTTTCTTCCTTCTATCATAGCAATTAAGCCAAGCAGAGCGCAATTATATTAACTCCAGTATTGAAGGATATACGCTATAATGAAATGAATAGTACGAAAGGAAGGTTTATATGGAAATCACCCCGTTTTATGATAAAAAAGTTGCATGTCTATACTGTAAGCAAAATTTCACAACCACAAAAATACTCTCAAGATTCGTTCGGGTTTCATCCCACGAAAACGACTTCAAACCTATCTATACAAATCCAGAAGTAAATCCAATCTTTTATAACGTTGCTGTTTGCCCTCATTGTGGCTTCTCTTTTACTGATGATTTTTCCGCTTACTTTGCTCCCGGCACGGAAGCAGATATCGCAGAACGGATAACTTCTCAATGGAATGGCCGATCATTCAGTGCAAAGCGCGGTATCGACGAGGCAATTGAAACATATAAACTTGCCTATTTAAGCGCCATGTTCAAAAAGGAGAAAGTTCTTACACTGGCAGGACTCACTTTACGAATTGCTTGGCTATATCGTGATAAAGGCGCGGAGGTAGAAGAACAACGTTTTCTAACCATCGCAAGAAACTTCTATAATGCTTCGTTCTCAGAAGGTGATTTCGCTGGAACACAAATGTCAGAAACGAGGGTTTTGTACCTGATTGCAGAACTATCATGGCAAATCAATGATAAAGATGAGGCAATAAAAAGCTTTTCACGCGTTCTAGAAGGCCAGCGCAAGTCCACTGAACCAAAGATTATCAAAATGGCAAAAGAACGATGGCAAGAAATTCGGGCAACAAAATAGAAAAAGCGGACCGAACTTCGGCCCGCCCAATTTTTAACTTAAAATACTTGTTCTACTTCAACCACGCCTGGAACTTCTTCCAGAAGGGCGCGTTCAATACCTGCTTTTAGTGTAATTGTCGAGCTTGGGCATGTACCGCAAGCACCGAGTAGGCGAAGTTTCACAATGCCGTCCTCGATATCCACAAGTTCACAGTCTCCTCCATCACGCAGTAGGAATGGACGTAATTTATCTAATACTTCTTGTACTGGTTCAGTTAACATTGCATCTGTCATTGTTTTTTAACTCCCCTTTCCTTATACTTATTATAAACTGGAAAGAAGAAAAAATCCAACATTCAATCGAGAGGGGACAATTAAAATGAGTACTACTAAAACAAGTATTGAAATCTATGGTGCAGATATCATCTGTGCAAGCTGTGTCAATGCACCTTCATCCAAAGATACATACGAATGGCTTCAAGCCGCTATCGACAGAAAGTATCCAAATCAGCCCTATGATATCACATACATTAATATCGAATCAGATATTTCCGATGATAAGCACCAAAAAATTGCTCAACAAATACAGGACGATGAGTTTTTCTACCCACTAGTCATGATCAACGACGAGATGATTGGTGAAGGATATATTCAATTAAAACCGGTGTTTGCTGCACTTGAAAAGAATGGCTATATCGCAGAATCGTGAAATGATAAAGATTTACGATAATTGAGAAGAACAAAAGTGTAAGCGCCTGGTTAGAGGCGGTAATCATAAGGTGGGCTGCGGAGCGGCGTGCTTTGCCGCACAGTTGGACTGACTTATGACCCGAGCCTCTAGGCGCTGGTGTCTAGACGTGGGATAGCTTCTTTTGGAGGTTATCCATAGCACTAGATTTTATAATTTCCTATACAACAATAAAATCCCTTATTCGCTACTACGCGAATAAGGGATTTTTTGTCAACCGTTATGCCACTTATAAGAGAGGCCATTTATGTTGAGCAGAGATTGTTCATGATTCTTAACTGAAACAGTGTTCATCGCAAACAAACATTCATTCCGTATGTGATAATTCGAGTTGAATCGATAAGTGAATGTGATATTTCTTGTGACATTTTTCGTTTCAACAGATTTTTATTATGCGGGCTTTATTTGAACATAAAACAGCCACTTACTCAAATGAGTTAGTGGCTGTTTTTTCACTTTCCTATGATTTGGTATGTGTATACACCGTCATTTATAAAGCAATGCCACGTTTAGTTTATAAAAATCCACCCATCGTGTCATCCTCATCTTCTTCCTGTTCCTCCATAACTGGAATTTCCGGCATTACTGGCATCGAGGACGTCCGTATACTACCATCACGATCTTGTGCAATCAATCGTTTAATGTAGCGACTGAACTTCCCCTTGTCTTCTTTACTCTCTGCAAATTCCAGCAACCCTTTTTCATATTCGTCGGTTAAATCAAAACTAATCGATTTTGTTTTTCGACCGATCATTTAAAAGCCTTCTTGGCCAATTTGTAAAATCCTATTGCATTTGCAAAAACGGGGTCCGCAATCGTTACACGTCCATCATCATTTAGCATCGGCTGCATTAACCGTGCATTTGGATAGTGCGCAACGATATGCGGCAACATCTCTTTCGCAATCCCTCCACAAACATAAACCGCATCAGTCTTGCTCCATTTAAACTTTGTGGTTGACCGGACAATACCCATAGCCACACTTGCTAAGTCATCCTTATTTGTGACCGTTTCCATCCCGAAATTAAAAGTATCGGACGCATTGTTGATATGCCGTCGGTCTATGATAGTCGCACAGTTTATAGTACCGCTTCCAATATCAATGATTCGTACTGTTCCGGATTGCGGACTACTCCAAAACGCTCCACTGCCTTCAGCTGCCACTCTGACATCTTGAATGTGGATGGATTGCTGTTTGCCATTAACCGAGAAAATATGGTGACCAATCAGCATTTCCTGTATCTTCTTTTTTTCCGAATCCTTGTGACTAACAATCGGTTGCCCTGTTACTAAGCGGACGTTTTCTGTCCCTGGACAATACTTTTTAATATAGCGGTAGACTGCCAGCAACACACGGATCAATGTATCATCATGCGCCTTGCTATCTCCGTACATGGATGCTCCACCATAGATATCCTCGTACACGGCGATAGTCCCCGCAAATCCTTTTCTTCCGTTAATCTCAAACTCCATATCATCGTCAGCAAACGACTCAACTATGTCACGCTCAAACCAGTCACAGATAGCTGTACGATACGAATCAATACCGAATGGTCCGACAACCTTGCCACGATGATTCCCTGCATCGATTCCCAATATTAAATTACTCAAATGATTCCCTCCACAAGTTTTATTACGCATGTAGTAAATTCGGGAGGATTCCCGAGTGCAGTTATTACGCTTGTAATAAAGGATATGTATGTGGACGAAAAAAAGAACCAGACAATTTACGCCCAGTTCATTTCTTAGGTTTCTTTTTAGCAGGAATCCCGTATTTACGGCCATTCTCTGTTATCTTACGAGCCAATTCCGTTGCTTCCTCTTTTGTCATTTTACCCATTAAAACTCACTCCCTTTATATAGTAGGAGTCTGCCTATAAAACAATAATTCTATACATACCCTCTCTCCCCCACCGCATATGATGATTTAAAGCCGCTAGACTACGAGACTCTCGCGGGGATAAAACTTGATTAGGAGAGATGATGTGGGAGTGGGGAAGGGTAGAAAAGTGAGGGCAGACAAGAAACAAGAAGTTCAGCCATGGCTATCTATTGAATTACGCAATTGTATTCATCGCTTGTCTTTCATAACCGGCGAGGCTGTCAAAAATGTCGGGGAAGCTATCTGCGTTAGTGGGATATGTAATAAGAAAGTCATCAGCTATCTGTCGCAAAACTTTAAGCGAGACATTCGCATTGATAATACTTTGTATTTTGGTGATTTGAATAGGATATCAGTCAAAAAGAGAGCCGCTGCAGGTCTAAATAAACCTATTTCGATTAGATTTAATTCACAAACTTACGAGTTAATCAGTGTCCTTGCATTCGCTTTAGATTGCACTCCTTCACTAGCCTGTGCTTTGTTGTTAGATGCCAGCGTAAGGGATGTGGATTTCGTAAATGATTTTGTTGAGTCACATTTAAAAAAGAATATTGATGAAAAACAAATGAGCGAGTTAAAGAAAGTTTTGAAATACGTCAACGCAAATAACCCTTACGAAGAGACGATATCATGGGCGCGATTATTATCCTACATGGTCAGCGAAGCAAAAGTAGGCGTTGATAAGGTCCAGGACACAGTGACGGATTTCATCGTTAATAATTGGAAAAAATAAAAAAAACGACCAATCCTGTACGGATTGGTCGCTATTGTCTATTCTTCACAACGTACTCCTATAATATCCGACACCGGAATCCTATCAAGTCCAAATGGGTTATCAAGCATCACGATCATAGTCCTTAAATCAATTCCTTCTATTATACCGCCACGAGTCATGATCTTTCCATTCTTCCATGTTTTGATAAGCGTCTGGCATTTCCATTTATACGACACTTCAAGTTCATCTTGAATCGATTGCAGGTCCCACTCACTGAGTTCTGGACGATCTTCGTAATGGTCTTTATCCATCCATTTATTCAGCTCCACAATATGCTCCGGCAACATCATAGCAGTCCACTTTTTCGTTCCGCGATCACGAATGTTTTCTAACATCTCATTTCACACTCACGATATTATTCATGTTGATTTTTATGCTTTCGTAACCTACTTGCATTGTCAATTTACCTTGTTGGCCATCAACATCTTTAACGACTCCTGTAACTGACTCGTAACGCTTATGAGCATATATCGTGATTTCAACCTCTACACCAAATTCTTTTGATTCGCCGATTCTTTCACCAATTTCTAGAAAATCAGTCTCCGTCAGTTTCGGTCCTGCTACTACCTTTGATTTCGGTGGCTTTGGAATTGCTGTCATTTTTATCATCCTTTCTGTACCAATCTCTTAATTCCGCTAAGTGTTCCCTGAACAAAAGGGATATGGCCAACTTTTCAGCACTCTGATCAATCACGTTGTAGTAGCTCCTTTAGTGCTATGATTTCCTGCCGATGCAAAGTAAACATTTATCAATTCTTCTGTTCGGTTGCGCAGCCGCACATTTAAGTAACGCCTTATGTCTTCATAGCCATTATGGATAAGTACATACTCAGTGAAGGTATCGCCTTTCCCCTTTTTAATTAACTTCATGTTATGGCTTCGTGCGTATTTATTTGTTTCTTTTAAATCGGCCTGGACGGTCTTTAGTGCTCTTTCAACGATATTGATATAAGGCCCTTTCAGCTTAAACGGGCTGATCTCAATCGTCTCTCTGTCTCTCTCCAGAATCTGAATGATCATCGGTAAATAAATCATATTCTCGAAATACGGTAATGCTTCTCCTGGTATTAATGGCATTAGATTACCCTACTTTCTTTCATAACGATGGGAACAAGTGCAAGCACGTTATCAATTGTAAAAGTCCGCTTGGATTTACGTAAGAAACAGAATGCACGGAACGATGCTTCGCCTACCTGTAGTACATAGATTCTTCTTTTGCTGATTGAACCATCTTTCGCGATGTACATCATATCCAAGACTTGATTGTATTCTGCAGACTTAACTAATTGATCACGCACACTCGTTCCCCCTTTTCATTAGTATATCGAACAATTGTTCTTATTACAAGCAAATATTAAGTGGTAAACATTTTAATCTGCCTCCTGTTTATTTTTGTAGGAATAAGCAAATTATATGAATACCAAGAAAAGATGACTGCGCCTTGGGCAAATAAAAACCATGTGATAAAACCGGATTAAACTTAATATGTAATTTATAGCGAATTTTTTCATTAATTGTAGTATGATTCTCCTATATCTATTTACTTAGAGAGGAGCAAGCTATGTTTGGCGCGAAAAATAAAAAACCTACCAATGTAAAGGGTGTAGATTCTAACCATAAAGCAAAAAAGACAACAGGATTTATACTTATATTAGCTGCATTCATTACCCTTGTTGTTATAATAATCACCATGGCTGTCATGAATGCTTTCGGCAACAAATGGTGGGGGGTGTCATTCGATATTCTGAAATCTATATTTGAAATGTTGTATTTCTTAAGTGGGCTTGTTTTAATAATCGGTTTATACATAGGTTATAAACAGTTGCGAGTCGCAAGCGAAGATATAAAAATACGAAATGAAAGATTAGCCATGTCGAAAAGCTTGGATTATTTAGAGGTCTTCGCATCTGAACTATTACCAAAGATGACCGAATACGTACAAAAATCTTCCTCTTCAAATGACGACGAAATAACTGTATTTTCAATTGAAGATGTAAAAAAATTAATCGACGAAAATTACTATATCAATATAGAAAATATGGATCCTGAAATAGGAGCTTACGCATTCAGGTTACTGATTGAAAAACAAAGTCACGGAATTGAAAATATTTTTAATCAAATAGAATCATTTAGTGCGGGAATAGTGCATAGATTAGCAGATGAGACAATCGTATATGGCCCTATTTCATCTGTTTACTGCTCTTTCGTAGAAAGTGAGTTAGTCTTTTTAAGTATCCAAAGAGGGATTGGTGCACCTTTCGACAACACCATTGCGTTATACAAAAAATGGACTAAGAAGCGCGAAAGTGATGTGAACGTCTTGAAATTAAAAGAGCTTGAGGATACAATGGAAGAGACTAGAAGGCAAATTGCAGCTTCAGCAGAACTAATTAAACCACAAAAACCCATGGGAAGCTGACTTTGGGTATACAAACATTAAGGAGTGGTTTCTATGAGTAAAGAAGAAACTCTATTAGTATTTATCGAATTACAAAAAAAGTTTATCGAGAATAGCCAAAACCAAGCCTTGATCTCTGCGGGGGTAAGGCGAAAGAAGCCGGACAACACTTCGAACTTTAGTAATATATTCAGTAAGTTGCACGAAGGAATAAAAGAATACGAAACTGTTCGATAAGTAATTCGAAAACAAAAGGCGACCACTCCGAATTGGAATGGCCGCCTTTTATCTGCTCTTATTTATTTACCGCAACAGTATACTTAACCGCTAACCCCAATACATCCGCATCAGTGAGCGTGCCATTTGCTAATTTTTCTGCCCACGATACATGCGCCCCTGCCTTAACGGCTGCAGCTACGATGATTTGACGATGCGCTTTACTCGCTAACGACGTTTCTGTCTCTGATTTTAAAGCTGGGCTTGAAAACTTCAATTCCTCATCCTCCTTCGGTGGCTCCACTTTTGCTTTAAGATTAAATGCTTTAGCTATCCCATTAGCATGACCACGCGCAACTTGATTAAGAAACTTATCATTCTTTAACAGCACGGCGTCATTCGGATTATCGATAAAACCGCTCTCTGTTAGTATTGCGGCCATTTTTGAATCACGTAATACTTGCAAGTTTTTACGTTTCTTACCGCGATTATGCCAGTTGGTCGCTTTAATAACCTCGGCGTTAATTTCGTTTTGAGTAGCGATTGATGTCGCATTTACTGTTCCGGTGTATATAAAATCCTCGTATCCATAACCGCTTGGAGTCGCATTGATGTGGATGGATAGCAATAGATCCGCTCCCCATACATTCGCAATCTTGGCGCGTTCAGCAAGAGGTAGATAAACGTCGCTAGTACGGGTCATTTTAACAATTGCTCCGATGTAATCTCTAATTAAAATATCTTGTACCTTAAGAGCAATTGTGAGCGTTAAATCTTTCTCTCTCATGCCGAAACCAACTGCTCCTGGGTCATGGCCGCCGTGACCTGCATCTATTACGATTTTAACCATATTATTTCAGCCCCCTTTGTTTAAGAGCTCTTTCCTGTTTCTTCGCTTTTTCAGTTAGCAAATAAGTATTTTTATAAACACCGTAAATCAGCAATGCAAATGGAATTGCCGCAATGAGTACGGCTGTAAAAGCATTTATACTTCCCGTGTTAAACCATTCAAACTCGATGTTAAGTGTGCCCAAAAATAAAAGGATTGCTGATAGCAACCCCCCGAATAATCCGATATGTTGTTTTAGTTTATCATTCACCTTATATCATCCTCCTTTTATTTAAAAAACTGTGTAGCTGCGTAAATGATGACACCGATAAGACCGGAAGCACCCGATAAATTAAACACCACTTTCCAAAACTGCGATAATTTTATTTTGTTGGTATCAAGATGATGATCGATTAACCTATTGAGTAATGCTTTTTGTTCGGCTCCCTCTGTTTCCACCGCAGTTTTTACACTGTCCATTTTGTGAGATAGTCCGGAAACTGTTGTTTCTAGAATAGTGATACGCTGTTCATGGTTTTGCAAAATAGGCATGCCTTCTTGTTCCCTTCCGATATTCATTCAATCACTCCTTATTTTTGAGTATATAAAAAGAGCACCAGACGTGGATGCTCCGATTTTAGACATAAAAAATACACCTCAATGGGTGTTCAATCTTTCGAAGGTAAAAGCGCACCGTAGCCGTAATCCGTAGCCAAAACATGCTTAACAGCCTCCTTGTCGCTTTCCGGAACTGTTTCCACTGAGTATTTCTCTGGTTTTTCATGAATCATTTTTGCAAAAATTTTATGAATTGCTCTGATTTCCATATCACATTCCCCCAATCATCATATAGAGTTCAAGAATTGCTTCTTTATTGGTCAAATCCTCTGACCTGATGGCTAAATTCTCCATGTAAAGTTCTAGGTTAGCCTCCATAAGGAGAATACTTTCGTTTTCCAGCCGCTCAACCATCTCTTCCGACGATTCCCCATCAAATACCTTCTCAAAATCACCGAAAGTACCGTCTTGCAGACGTTTACGCCTTACTAATCCGCCCATCAGCTCAACACCCCCGAAATTAATGTTATACCTTTGTCGCTCGTCGTACTCGTTCGTGTCATCGTCAATTTTAGTATGATGTTTTCCTTTGGTGTTCCTGCATCGAATATAAATTCATCTTCCTCAATACCCTCTGAAACGAACGCCGTTGCGGATTTAGTCATTGCCACGAAATTCTCTGCTGAGCCACTTGCGCCCATTGAAATTTCCGCACTAACTACTAAGTCGCCTACTTCGCGCTCAACCCATACTAACGCTCCTTTCGCCGTACCGTTAGGAGGTGTTAACTTATACCGCACAACTGCCGTTTTTAACGGTTGCACATTGTCTTCCTTCTTAATTTGCAACGTTTTACTCGTTACTGCTCCATATGCGTCCGTGGCCTGTATCGTAATTGTATTAGCGCCCGGTGCTAGTGCCGATAACGACAATTGGAACGTGAATGGCCCGCCTGTGCCTGTGTAAACGTTTGTATATGATCCGTTTGCTATTTTGTACTTAACCGTAATCTCTCCGTTATCCGGATCTGCTACACTACCGCCAATCGTGATAATGTCGGTATTGATTAAATCGGTAGCGGACGGGAATGTATTGATCGTCAACGATGCCGGACGATTCGGAACAACGTAGAATACACGGGTTTGCTCTGCCGGTGCTCCGCCCTGGTTATCCTCCGCCCAAACTCTTAACGTGTGCTGTCCGCCCTCGACAAGTACCGGCGTTACGGCCTCGGCTCCGTTGTACAGCATCCCACCTTTAAATATGAGCGTTAGGTTGAACGGTATTGCCGCACCTGTTGAAATGTGCGTTAAAATCGCCCGCTTTTCGCCTCCATCTATTTGATACATGACAGTAACGACATTACCACTATCCGTGTCTGTGGCTGTGCCGATAATGCCATAAGTATCATTTTCGTACAATGTACGGCTATCTGTGGTGCTTAACGTCATTGTCGGCGCCGCATTGTGCTGTATCGTGAACGCCTCGGAATAAACATAATCGGAATACACATTGCTTGTATTTTTTGCTCTGACTCTGAATTCAACGTTTTGCAAAGCTTTATCTATCGTTACTGTGAATGGCCTTGTAAGTGCGTTTGAGTGCGTACCTACAATTGCCCATGCGCCTCCATTGTATCGGTGCTCAACTTCGTAAACGCTTATACTAGGCGCTGTGGATGCTACAAAAGCAAGGGTTAACGCTTGTTTAGGTAACAATGTTGTGTTAGGTGCGGGCGTTGTGAATCCTCCTGGCGGTGCGATACTTTGTGATACTCGACTGCCTCGGACGTACCAAAAACCGTCTGTGTGCTTGCCGTTGGTCGGGTACGCGCCCTCTGTCGCTGTAATGTTGGATTGGACTAATGTTCCTTGTGCGTCGGGACCGATGACACCCGTTAAGGTCGTCATCTTTCGCATGCCATTGGCATCCATCGCCACTAACTTGTCCGCGCTCACATTGTTAACTCCACCAGACGGAACGTAAACCACCGTCGTCCACGGATGTGAACCGTATCCACTTACTGTAAAGAACCCTGTAGTAGTATCGAAAAACATACCTGAATAACCTATGGTATTACTCCCAAACCACGCATCGGATTTTGGTGTTTCCGAAATGATATAGGGTTTCTTTACGTTGTATTTACTCCAATAATACATAGGTTTCGCAACGGTCAATAATGCGCTATCTCTATAAGCTGATTCCAAACCGTTAGAATCAACGGCCTTAACTCGGAACTTTACGGACGTTGCTGTTGGTACGGCATAAGTGAACGTTGGTGACGTTGGTTGTGCGATAACGGTCCACCCGCCGCCGTTTATCGATGCCTCCAAAACATACTTTGATAGGTTGCTTTCTGCATCGCCCGATGATCCCCAGGTAACGGCCTTGCTATCACCAATTTCTAACGTGCCTGTTGGTTGTGTGAATGCGCCAGGCATTGTTGGGGCTGTGTTAACAATATTTCTTCGGATATACCAATATCCATCACTATGCCTATCATTCGCCGGATAAGCGTTGGCTTCGGCTATAACATTTGATTGAACTAATGAACCGATTTTATAACCGGTAAAAGCCATAGTATATATATATAACTCGAATCGTACTTGGTCTGGTACTCCGTTTGTGTATTTGTATAGTTTGTTGGAATAAGTATTATAAACGGTTTCCCCGCTATAACCAGGGTAAATTGTTTTATATATCCCGTTACCTACCGGATTACCATACTCGTTTATAGAATACCCGGTGTGGCCGTTAATTTTCCCGCCACTTGGTTGTTCGTATTGAGAACTTTCTAAGGTTAATCCATAAGTTTCTACCGCCATATACTTGTCGAAATAATAATTAGCCACCTTACACCACCTCCATTACAGACACTTTGAGCGTTCCCCAATGTCCGTAAATAATTTGTTGTCTTATCGCGTCAAATGCCGCGTTCGTCCGTGCTACCCTGGCGCCTTTTTTATACACTTTTGTAAGTGCCGGGACTGTTATTCCTGTGGCTGTAACTGTCGCAATTTTGACCGTTTCCTGCTGCTCATCATCGTATATCGTGACGTATTCACCCGCTTTAAAAGGTATAGCATCCAATTTGACTGTCGTTGCACCTACCACCAGGGCAACCTGTGACACTGCCGCACTCATTAATCGAGTTAATTGTTTCGGCGGTTGTCCGTCTAACGTGTCAAAAAATGTCCCGTTATTTTCTTTAACTCGGCCCAACATTTCGATTTCAATTTGCATCCGTTGTCTTTCCGCATAGGCTTTCATCAATAGTTCGTAGGCGTCAAACACGCCATTTTCGATGTTGTTTATCCTGGATGCGGTAAAGCGTGTTCCTTCCTGGATAACAACTCCGCTCTCTGTATCCACAATATGATCGTGCCATAAGAGTTTTAAATATGGATTCTGTTGCACTCTCTCACTCCCTTTTTATAGTAAGTCTTCCGGCGCCGGTGTCCACGGGGTTGCTGCGGTTCCTAGTTCTAGTTTTAATTTACGCAATTCAAAACTAGTCCCATTATTGTTTGCTCCTATCATTACAGCCGCGTTCGTCCTGGCTTTGGCTCTGAACACCATTTGGTAAAAATTCCATTGATTATCGGTTTTTATAGAAATGCTGTTAATAGAATAGTTACCCTCGTTTTTATCCATGACATAGTTGTAATTAAGGGAATACATATCTGCTGTTTTCATTTCAAACGATAGCGTATAAATTTGTCCCTCTTCTAAAAACGTTAAATAGTCGGTTACAACACCATAATTGACGTTAACCCTATCAACTTTGACGCTTTTTGGATTGCCATTAATAATAGTCGCTACACACCAGTTCCACTCTTCCGGTTTATGATGGTAATTGGTATTAACCAACAAGTTACGCCCCTCATAAACTGTCAATCTTGACAGACTACTGAATCCTAACTCCCCGGCTTTTACCTCCGATGTCGTCCGCGCTACAAGTGCGTTTATCTTGTACGGAAGGGCTGTGGGCGTGATTGTCAACGATCCTACTCCCACGGCTGTTATTTTTACATTTTCATTGCTTACACCGTCCGTTATCGTCACTTCCTGCCCGACATAAAAGCCGGTTGACGTGCTGACGGGTATAACAATATCACTATAATTAGTTAGTTTTACGGAATCAATTTCCATATTCACACCCGCGGTTGTTGCCCAATCAAAACGGAAACCTCGAATGTCGCCGTTTGTTTTCCACGCGCTATGCGTCCAGGCGTCTAAAAGTGCGGTGTGCCATTGACCATCCGCAATAAGTGACGCCCCGCGCATCTGGTGCGCCACATGTGCGCTAGTGTGTAAATCGTTTGTAAAGTATATTTCCCACGCCGTTGATATCCCGTTCAATATTCGATACCGAAACTCTATAAAGCGCGCAACATTAGGATCGAATGAACCTATTTTCTCCATAATTATCATTGGATCGGTATTAATAGATGTGACGTTAATAACACCATTGGCAACGCTGTTAACGGTTGTACTTGACACGTTATATGGCAAGGTGTCAAATTCATCTGCATATAAAACCTTTTTCGCCACGGTTGCGGCCGCATTATAACGGCTCATGCCCGTCATGGTTGCAAGGTCATCCTTGAATGACAGACCTGGCCGGATGAAATCGGTCCATCTATCCTTGTTAAATATGCGGCCCGTCTTAGTCGCCCATTGCAACCCGTCCCAAATCTTTAACTCTTTCACCGCTTGCCCGTTTGCTAGTTTAATATGAGCCATTTAAATCACAATCCAAATATCATTGGGCTGCGGATTTACGGGCGCGGTTGCTGATACGGTTATTCGTGCCGCGTTGGATGCCGGGAATTGGCTGTTATTGGTCAATTGACTTGTTTGGGTCGGTATGATCGGTTTGTTGAGTAAAGAGGCGTATTCATGTGTATGGATGGCCAACTCTTCCAATAGGATTAAGTCAATGGCCGGTTTGGCCCCGGAATAAGTAATTTTGTCCAGTAACGCCTTATTTGTATGGGTGTGAATCTGATTCAATAGCGCTTGTGTAATACTGGCCAATACTGTCGCATTGCTATGTGTATGGGTATTCGTGAGGTGTGCCTGTGTCAATGCGTCCAATACTGTCTTGTTCGCATGGTTATGGCTGTTATCAATGATAGCTTGGGTAATTAAATCTAGGATTAATTTGTTTGCATGGGCGTGTTTAGCATCGTGCGCCTCTGTTATTTTTGTACGCTCATCGGGTGAAATGTGTTTTACATTGTCGTTTGCATGGGCGGTAACTTTCGCCTGGGAACCCACGGTTGTCTCTAGTTCGTCCCATTCGCTCCAAATGTTAGTTAACTGATTCCCATAACGCGTCCACATTTTTGTGGAATAACCATCATAGGCAAGCTGTCTTACATAACCGCCCGATTGGTCATTCCATGCCCGTTCAGTGAAAACATGTACAAAAGTACCCGCTTTGCCCGCAAGTCCTACTGCGGTTGAATTTTTGAACTCTTGGGTTGTTCGGTAACTCGCGTAATCAACGGGACTAGGAACAACTGCGCGGTTATCGAGAATTCTAAGGCCTGTCATCGCTAATGCATACGCCTGGGCGCTGACCTTAGCCGCCTCCGCTTTAGCGGTAGCACCGGCGGGCGTTTCCTTCGCATCTAGCGCCGCCTGTAACCCTGTTATCTGCGTTATTGGATGTTCATGGGCTGCCGGCGGGAATAGTGTAGGTTTTCCGGTCAATGCCGCCCAGGATAATAGCACGTCGATGCTCTCGTTCTCTGCAATCTTTATCCATGCTGCGGATTGGTAAATATATTGCGCCCACCCACTAATAACAGTGGTGTCTGCGGTAGCATTTACAACGTGTACGATAATGGAATCCTTGTTTACAAGGGCGTTTCTTTCGGCAATCGTCTGAACGACTTTTATCTTTAAATTCGTAACGCTCTCAACAATGTTGACTAACCTTCGTTCGTGGTCCGTCAAGGTTACACCGTGGGCCGCTATGTCGTCCAAATGCTTTTGGGTTACCTTGTCCAATACCGTCTTGTTCGCATGCTTGTGCGTGTCATCTATGACAGTCTGCGTTATATGCTTTAGCACCGGCATGTTTTGGTGTTCGTGGATGTCGTCTAACAGTTCTTGTGTGACAGTGTTCAATACTTTCTTGTTCGGGTGATCGTGCATAACAGTATCCAAAGTTAAAAGTTCCTGCTCTATTTTGTTCATGTTTTCAGCGGAATAAGGCGTTCCCTTTTGTAATTCGTTCCCTTCGTCATCGTATACAGTGTTTTTCCAGGTGGTCACTTCATACGTCATATTTAACCCTCCTGTACCGTGATAGTGAATTCAAATGCGAGGACTAAGCCATCATCTTTCTTCTCGATACTAAACGGCTTGATTGCCAATATTTCATTTGCCGAAGATAATAGCTGCGCTTCTTCAACGTAACCTGTTTCCGTTTCGAGGTAGATGTATTTCCGTAATACTTTACCTTCTTTGACGGTTTTGAAAATATCGTAATTGACATATTGGCCGTTAAACTTAACTTTTCCACGATGGACCAATTCGTCTAAATAATTGATTAAGCGGTCAACTAAAACCTGCTGTACAACGCTCATCAGATATCCCCCTCTCCTGCATAAATCGTTCCTGCACGTTTATATAAAATGTCATTGTTGCGATATTCGCTAGCTAGTGTGACGTTGATTTCTTCATTTTCAACCGCAATTGCTGCAGTGACAAATGTGTTGCAGATTGGATAAAGGACATCAAAGGCATAGGTTTTATCCTGTATTGTTATTGGTATACGCGCAATGCCGCCTTCGATTTCTGCTGTGTGGAATGTATTGCAGATTTTGTATGGGACATCAAAATGATACACTCGCGAATAAAAGACTAAATATTCACTCGCCAACAAAATCGCGGTCGATATATCAATATTTAATGGAATAATTCGTTCCAACATTTTTTTGACCTCATTATAAAACAAACTACTTTCCACGTTAACCAGTACTTCGAGTTCGAGCAACAATACATCCAAATCCAAGATGTGTCTTTTTTCTCCAATCAAACTATCTAAAAGTTGTTTTAAATATTCGAATGTATACGGAGAGTTTTCTTGCTTTCGAGCAAGTAACCGGCGCTTTCGGAAATCAAGCGTTTCTGTCTTTCTGTCAGGCAAGATATTAAACTCATTTTCTCTTCGATAAATTGCAGGTTCGCTGGACGTCAGGATGTACTGATCGTCCTCAAATTGCTGTATCGCTTCATCGATAAGGTTCAATTGCCTTGACTGGACTTTAGTCAGTTCTTGAAATTCCATTATGTCTCGGTAGTAAGCAGGAAGTTCCTCCATCACCCTATTCATTCAATACCACACTCCCCTTGGTAGGGATTTCATGCGGTAGCGTAATATTCGTAGCCAACCCGTTAAAAGTTGTTCCTAAGATGTCCTGTACACCCTCTAGTGACAAGATTCGAGATTCTAAATGACTAATTCGCAAAATGAGTGGAAAACCTTTATTCCATTCACTTCGAACTTCCGCGAGGTATTCGTCTATGATTTCAATGACTAACGGTTCAATTTGCCCCAACGTGACACCAACTAACGAAAGAGTGGCAACTATATCAACCACTAATTTTTCAACCGCCTCAATCGTCACGATATGACCTATGGGTGCTGTACCGAGTCCGTCGCCTTGACCTTCAAGAGGATCTATTTTATTTTGCACGAATGCAACTGTTTCGGGGCTCGGTACGTTGAATGTAGAATCGATAATGACAGCTCGGACACTTCCACCCCCAAAAGGTGCACGGAATAATTGAACGCCTCCAACACCTTGGATATCCATGATTTTTCTTTTGTAATCAGCACGATTCCCGCCGAAAGCAGGTTCGTTGATGTGGTCTAGGTATTTCGCATAAAGCGACTCATCCGTTTCCTCAATTTCACCAGGCACGAGTACATCAGTTAATGCTGCACTGCCTAAGTCATTAAGAGGTTCAGTCGGTAATAGTTCTCCGTAATCTTGATTCCCGATAACACCAAAGTCTTCAGAACGTAACCGATACTCGCCGTCTACGATTTTTTCAATCACAACATAAGTAAGATTATTCAAACCGAAACGTGAACCGATAGGTACGTTAAACGGACGTTCATCCGTTCCTATAAAAACACCTTTCCGCACGGCTCTTGACGCTTGTTTCTTATAAACTCCGTGCTCTGCGATACGTCTCTCAAGGTATTCGCCATCAGATGAATCAGCAAAAGTTAGCTGCATTACCAGGTCAATGTTCGAATACATTTCAGACATTGGAACGGCGACAGCTGCTGTCGAATCAAAGATGATGGCACCTTCACGTTTATCAACGTCGTTTGCAACTTCATCAAGTGCTTGGTCACGAATATGAGCAACTGTTTTATGTTCGAACATAATCAATCACCTCCCTCAAAACAACCACGTCACCGTATAGCGTAGGGCATGAAAACGATACATAGGTATTGTCTTTTTCGAATTCTAAACGAAAATTATTAACGGCTGTAAAGCGTTCATCTTGCAACAATGCCTCTTTTATCCGTCTCGGGAGCTCCCCACGGACGAAAATTTGATCATGGCCAATCATATTCTCGAATCCGTACCCCTCCGAATAGATCATGTGACTAAAGCGGACCGTGTCCAACACTTTGTAAGCAGCTTGCTCCATCGCTTTCAGCCCATCAATCATCCCTGTGCATCGTCCGCGTTTAAAGTCTAATTGATACGTGCGGGTAGGTAGTTGAGCGGTATCAATGACCTCCATATCTTCCGAAACAGTTATTTCCCCAATTGGTAGAACCATTAAGCTTCCACCACCCTATCCATAACAAAGAATTTATGGCCGCCCTGCATTCGAACAAGTGACACCTTATCTCCCTTTTTTAACACATTTTCAAACGTCATTTTCGTATTCGACAATTCATATTTTCCGTACGGAATGGCAGGCGGTGATCCGATGTAATTTCTAGATGATGCCGCACTTTTAACCTCATCCCCGATGTCAGCATCCTTGTCCCAAGTTTTAGGGAACTCATATCGAATGGTTACGATTCGATCATGACGAGTAAGATGTTCAGCTATCAAAAGAAACTCTCTAGTTAAAGTAAGTTTCGAATGAATTTCTATTTCAAGCGGTTCAGCCTTTGTAACGACCCCAAAAATCAAGTTAACTGGATTCGTGGAATTGAAGGCTTCAATTGCTGTTCTTTTTATCAAGTCTAATAGGCTCACTTAAATCACCTTCACTTTCAGCGACATTACGTGAATACCACCTACCCATTTATGGGAGCAATCGTCCACAAGGAAGTATTCTGCAACGCCAATCTTTTCAATATAGACATACACGAAACTCCCAGCACGTACTCGCCAATCACCTAAACAGTCTAGATCAAGTGTTTTCGTTTCTCGATTGCGAAGTTTAAGCAACCTTTCGGCGAGTTCTTTAATTTGAGCAGGCTTCATGTTCTCGTCAACTTTACGGAATTCCTGCAAACGGCCAAACTTAGCAATGCTTACACTGTCCTGGAAAATATACACTTCGCGTTTGCTCTTTTTCTCATCATCATGGACCAATTTAATTCGGTTATAAGTTTCTTTATCTATTGATTTATTGTAATCAAAATCAAAAAGCAGACTGTCTTCTCCAATGTAGAAGTCATCTGCTTTAATCATCATATTCTTAATATTTTTTAGCGTTATCGAACCAAAATCATCAAACAAAACAAAGTTTCGATTCGTCGCAATCAATGTGGAATCGAGAAACTTCAAAGCTACGTCAAGCGCTTTCTTGTCATCCTCAACGATACCAGGTACCGTATAACCTGTATCCTCAAATGTGCCGACCTTCAACCCTAAATCAGTCACAATCTTCTTGATGGCAGCAGTTGCAGTCGTTGTCTTGAAAACGAAGGTATCATTTGACATCATGTACCGCAATTGGTCAAAGGCTTTGACGGACACTTCACCATTACGTGTATATCCGCTATCAAAAACATATCCGTAGAAAACCTTATGCTTTCCGTCCATCACACGGATAATAGAACCGTTATTAATTGGATACTTTAGCGGATCCTCGATGACAAGTTTCGCATCGAGAGTACCCGCTTTTCCAATACGCTCCGTTTTCCACCCAATTGATGAAACAGGCATATCCCAAACGTTTCCGTCTTTATTATCAATTAATACTTCCATGCAACACTCCTCATTTCGGTGGGAGCTTTACTTTTAAACCGATTGGTAGCTTTTTATAATCACTTGCTTTTATTCCGTTCAACTTCGCTATTTCGCCGTATCGGTTACCGTTACCAAGATACTTCTGCGCCACTTTCCATAGGCTGTCACCTTTGATGAGTGAATAAGTTTGAGGAGTCTGTTTTGCATTCTGCCGTGGTGGTGTCGCCTTCTTTAGGACTGTAGATTTCGCTTTTGCTAACGGTTTCGTCTCGGCTTTAGCGACAGGTTTTGGCTTTGGCTTTTTCACGACGATCATTTTCTTAGGTCCAAACGGCACGTACTTTTTCAGTGACAAAGAGAAGTTAACGTCCGAGGTTCCAAATGATTCGTCGAAAGTGAAGTTTTCAATTGTAACGATTTCGTTTATCGCAAAAGACCCGTTCACATATATGTAACGGACGGGTAGCTTCTCTTCTTGCCACTTCTCGTATTTTTCAATGTAGTACGCTGGCTCAAGAAATTCAGCGACAAGGAAGTGGTAGTCCTGAGCCGGAAAGAAAGATTCAACCGAAAACTCTTTCAACTCAACGCTTTTCGGAATGTTCACATTGCCGAGTTTAGCAATGTCGTATACCTCGCCATTCCCCTTATTGACCACCTCGACTTTTTCGGGGTTCACCGAAAGACGAAAACCCTCTGAATCGTTCTTCACGCTGAAATAGATTCCGTGCATCACGTATACACCCCTTCTGCACTTCGGGACATATCTTCTTCGAATGCTTTCGTGATTTTCTTTACAATTTTATCGATATCCGCTTCTTCTTTTACGGTAGTATCCCCAAATTGAATTTGAGGCGTGAGCGTGATGATGTTTTGGATAGATTTAAACTCTGCCAGATCTCGTAGCATCTTCAAATCTTCGTCCGCAATATTAATGTCTTTTTCAATTTGACCGACTTTATCAAGTTTACCGCCTGTGGGGTTCTTCTTTGAATCGTTTAATGGATTGGTCGCCCCTGGACTTTTGGCTAAATCCGCAAGCATGTCAGCTATCCCCTCGGCACCGAAAGGATTCTTTTTCCCGGCTTCCGGTCCTTTGAAAACACCAGCGACTTTGTCGTAAACCTTCGTCAATCCGTCACTTGCTTTTTTGGATAATGCTGAACCTGCAGCGTTCCCTCGGTCGAATGCATCGCTAGTACTCGTGTACTCCATCCGATCAAATGTTTTTTTGACAGGAGCTGAGGGCATTTCTATGTTTTTAGCATAATCTCCTGCCGTATTCATACTACCTAGACTAGCTTTCTCTGCTCTCACTGGTGCCGATAGTTTAGATTGCATATTATCAAAAATTTTCGACGCCCCATTACTCATCCTTAAATCCACTGTGCCGACAGTGCTAAGATTCGTGTCAAGCACACCGTTTAATAATCCGATGAATGAGTTAATGCCTGAAACTGCCCCGTTAATGAGGTCTGAAATGGACCCTAAAGCGGTGTTTACAGTTCCGACAACACCACTTGCAACACCATTCATGATAGTCAAAACGAATGAAGCCATTACATGAAAAGCGGTCTGTACGCCGAATACCCCATCATTCCAGGTATTCATGAAGTACTCCGCGGTTTTTAGTGCCGCATTACCGATGGCTTCAAAGACTATACGAGCCCCTAAGTTAAGGCCTATTAAACCCAATTGAACTAGGAATAGCGATTGATTCCAGGTATTCACAAACCATTCCGCTACGGTTGTAACTACATTTGCTATAAAATAGAGCACGTTACTAAACGCTGCACCTAGCCAAAAAATACCGCCTACGATTGCCCCGAATACTTCAGCTGCTCTGTCGGCCCAAGTGATCATAGAGAAGATGATTAATGCAATGATTGCAACAATAACCACTAACGCCAAAACGATAGGGTTTGCTAAATAAGCAGCGTTTACGACCCATTGAGCCGCCGCCCAAGCTAAAGTGGCTGTCCGGACCAGTCCGAGCCACGTATATTTCGCAATTAGTAATAAAGTAATCACTGCTAGTGCTGTACCCATAGCAACTAAAATTGGTCCAACAATAGACCAGCTATCTGAAATCAAATTGCCGATAGCTCCAATTTCCGTATACACTTTTTCTATAACATTGAACATGAAGGTCATACCTGCAACAATGACGTTAACGAACACCGTTGCATGTCCTGCCAGTACGCCAAAAGCGTCCGAATTTACGAACTGGTTGAATCGAATAAATAATGGTTCGAATGCTGTTCCGCTCCAGTTCTTCATTTTAACCATGGCGTCAGCGAATGTTAATGGCATACTGTCGAACTTACTCTCAATATCTTCCGCAGCGCCGAATAGCGCCCCTTTAATGATATCTGCAGTTATTACCCCTTCGGATGACAACTTCTTAAGAGCCCCCATAGAAACGCCCATAGATTCGGAAATTGCTTTCGCTAACATAGGTGCATTTTCTGTTATAGACCGGAATTCGTCTCCTTGCAACTTCCCGGATGCCATTGCTTGCGTAAGTTGGTAAGTACCTGCTTGTTTTTCTTGTGTGCTTGCGCCAGATATCGCAAACGATTTACTCATCAATTCACTAAATCTGATTGCTTCGTCGTTGCTCGAAAAGGCTTCAGCCGCCAGAAGGTTTAACTTCGCGACGCTGTTGGCCATATTGTTGTAAGGCGTGAGGCTTCGTTGAGCCGCATAATAAATTTTATCTTGCAACTCTGCTTGGGTTTGTAAACCGTCATTAATATTCGCTAAACGAGCCGTTGTTGATGTATACGTATCGGCTGCCTCCACGAACTTTTCAAATGCATTTGTTAATCCTTGTATCGAAAGATACGCTGCTGCGGCCCCGGCAAAGCTTGCAAAGAAGTTTCTTACTGCGCTTCCTGCACTATTGACGGGGCCTTGCATTCGCCTAAATCCGTCACTTAAACGGTCGGTTGTATTGCTCGAGGATCTTAAACGTTCCATATCTGCCGTAGCTGATTGAATGTCGCGTCTTGCCCGTTGCAACCCCCTCGTATCAACATTACTCGCCGCGCTATCCATCCGTTCCATGACGCGGATTGTGTTGTCCATCGCCTTCATCATTTTCATAAGAGGTCCGGACATACGATCCACCAACGTTAAGGATGTTTGTGCCGCCATAAACTTCACCACTCTTTCTGTGATGCCTCTATTTCTTGATTTTATCCTGTTCTTTTTTCCGCCTTGCCATCTCAACCTTGATACTGGCTATGACAAGCGCTTTTTCTCTTCCTTCGAGCGATAGCCACGTTTCGGGCGTCCAATAAAAATTATGGAGAGAAAAATGGTAGTAGACTGCATCAGCATCCACCTCGCCATCTTCCCCCCCTTCAATTAGTTTTTTACTTCGTCAATGTGGTCATTGATATCTTCGTCAAGACCACTCAGTTCAGTAACTTTTTCAAGAATATGATTAGCTTCTCCGAGCGAAAACATCACAGAATAGAGATTGTCAGCGCCTCGAACACCATACGATTCTTGTAGTTCTACATCACCAAGATCCGGATGCACAATAGATGCAACACAAATATCGCGATTGTATTTAATGGCGTCGAATACACGCTCCTGCTTACCTTTTTTACCTGGTTTATTTTTAAAACTTTGATCGCTGATAACATCGCCCTCTCTAGATTCCAGTGAGCGCAAAATAATAGCCTCATCGAAGCGTTCAAGCTTCAAAGAGGCATTTTCAATTTGCTTTACATTACCTTTTAAAAAAGATTTTAATTTACTCATAATATTGTTTTCCTCCTAGTGAAATTTAATTTAGTTAATCGCATTGAAAGCAGAAAGGAAATCGAAGTCGTCAAACGTGAACTCAATTTCATCTGTAAGTAAATCATCTGAATCTCCATCAATTTCAACAATCACTGCGCCATCAGGGACAACGTTTTTTAATAGAGCCGTTTGCTTCCCTGCGCGGCTCGTAATGTCTGCATTAATCGCTTGTATATCCATAATCGGTGATTTGCCTGTCTTTACATATTCAAGTGCCATAGCGCGATTCTCTGGACGATGATAATGAACAGTCATAGAGCCGGTACCTTCTGCCCCAACAATCTTGCTACCCTTCATCCGTCTCCCGACAGATTTCACGTCCGCTTTTAGATATTTGATTTCCGCCTTGATTTTAATGAGTTCCGCGTACTCAAGGACTTGCCCGTCAATCGTGACGTATACAAGGCCCTCTTTAGCACTGATTGCATCTTGACTCTGCATGATATTCATCTATCGCACCTCCATTATTTACATTCAACAGTCATGTAGAGTTTTTCCATTGCATCGACGAATGTTAGACCCATATTCGCAAGAACAGCATCCTTCTCTGCTCCTTGCATAAAGACAATATCTTTCGGGTCGTAAGGTTCAATTGCTCCGCGACGGACGAGAGGATCTAGAATGACCGTCATAACTTGTCCTTTGAACAGGTTCCGTCCATCTTCATTATTATTTACTTTTCCAATGAAGAAGCGCGACCAAATATGCTGGACGTTGTTCGAAACAATATCCATTTGACGGACGATTTTGTTCTTACGGAAATCTTGATTTTTCACAGGTGTAAATGATCGGAACGTATTAATATCCTGTTCGACGACGATTCTGTCAACACCGTCAGCCCCCGCGTTGTACGTATAAACGATGTGGCCATCTTGCAATGCTTTAACAATTTCAGCATGCGTTTTCCGCTCTACATCAATTGCACCAGGGTATTCTGCGTAAGTTAATGAGTTAGTTACGGAATTAGCGTAAGCTGCACCGTACCAATAAACCGATTCCGCAGCGGATATTACTTCTCCGCCCGTTAATGTCACACCATTAAGTACTGAGACGATACCCTCGTGATCTGCAGCTTTATAATCGTTCGTAACGAGTGTCACGTTTTTCCCTTCATCGGCGCGCCACTGTTTCACTTTCAACGAGAGTAAGAGTTTTACCGTTTCGTCACTGGTGCCGACAGCCAAAACTTTAAAGATTTGTGTATCGAGACCTGCAGCAAGGTTCGCATAAGATTCATTCGTCGCCGGCACTGTTGTCCCACCCGAAAGTGTCAGCGTCGCATCAGCTATAGGCAAAGTGCCGCTAAACGTCACAAAACTATTTGGCTGAAGTTCTGCAAGCGTGGAAACGATTTGCGAGTCAACAACCGCACCTTCGTAGAACGTTCGTATTGTAAAAGTAGACTTTAGACCTTTAGTGACGGTGACGCTGATTTTGTTGCCATCCGTTCCTGCATACTTTGCAGTAGCTATAAGTGTTCCGGTTGAGTTCTTCGCCTTAACTCCCGTAGACCCTGAAAGGTTATAGACGATTACACGACCAGTGCCCTTGAAAGCTTCATGAATCGGCACTAAGTCGCCTAATACTTTACCGAATAGCTCTTTAAACTTCGTGTTTGGTGAAACAGGGATGAAAGCTCCCGTTTCACCCCAGTCGAGCTTAAGAGGAATAACGACCGCACCTACTGAATCAAGCCCGGTCGCAACAAGATCATTTGATTCAAAATTGATATACGCACCTGGACGTACTTTGTTTTGGTTTTCCCAATTTCCGCCTGTCATTATGTTTTAACCTCCTTTGTCTTCCAAGCTGCGACTAGTTCCGCCACTTCGTCTTTTGTATAGGTTTTGCCGTCTTCAAGAACAACCCGAAGAAGAACACTCTCGTTGCCGTCTACTGCAGCTTCTAAGAATGCGATTTTACTGTATTGTTGAGGCAGTTTTACTTCTTTTTCTTTACTCACTCGTAACACCTCCGAATTTCAAAGTTTGCATCAATATTTCATCCGAAATTTCTTCAACACGGATTTTAATTTCAGAAGTAATGACAAGCACCTCGTCTACAAACTCACCCTGGATGTTATGGACGTGATGTTTGTCTGCGATATACCTAAACTCATCAAGAAACGTTTCAAGTGTCGCATCGCACTCTCCACGCTTATCCGCTGTCCCAGGGAAATAGTTAACGTTGATTTGATACGTTCTAAGTGCATTCCTATTAAGTTTTCTTTCCTGCACTGTATCTAAAATAAGCAATTGAAAAGCAGGAGTTTTAAGCCCCTGCTTTATCGGTTCGTCATATACTTTTAATGGTCCGAAGACTTTCTTGATTTGCAGGATAATAAGAGACTTTAAGTTAGTTACCAAAAACTCTCCTCACTTCCTTGTCGACATCTTTTTTCCACATATTTGGCGCGATACGTTTCATTTCAGCCAATGTGAGCTTTAACATGAAGCGACCTTCAACCCAGCCGACAGTTTGACCCGCTACAACAATCCGGTGACCCCATTCAACGAATCCGGCATATTCAAGATGGTTATATATTTGGATGTGGTACGTATTACCTTTTTTCACGACATCATACTTCCAATTTTGTCGTAGATCACCGGAATCAACTGGCGTCATTTTCTTTACTTTCCGGATAGCTAATTGAGCAACACGCTTTGCCACTCTCATATGGATGTCGTCCAATGTACGGTTTAGCTCGACGAGTTGTCGCTGCATCAGTCTGATTTCACCAAATTCGAAACCCATTATGCATGTCCTTTTCGGATGAGCAATACTTCTTGATGAGAAACGTACACGAACGGCTCTTTTGCCGATTCATATTTAACTGTATCGGTTGCTACCCCGACTAAACTGCTAACGTATACTTCGTCACCTGGGAGCACCTTGAAATCGCTTGAAAGAATCAATTTAATATCATACCGGATGGCATTAGCGTCACCCTGTACGGTATTGTCCAGTTTGATTGAAGATAACCGACAAGGAACATCCAAATGAACTGCTTCCCATCTCATGCCGTCTGCACCGCTAGGCTTCTCGTACTCCACATAACGCTTAATCTCAGCAGTCTTGTCATACATAAACTCAACAGCAGCGGTCGCTTTCGCCATGATTTCACGAACGCCCACGCTACCACCTCAACTTTCGAAACTTGTTAAGTTGCTGCGAGTAATCAAACAAGAGTCCCTCTGTCGCTATTTCACGAGATTCCACTTTGGAGGAGACAAACGTTACTTGGACGTCCCCCTCTTTGATTGCGGAAACAGATGATTGCGACCCTGGATCATTCTTTCGGTTTTCGCCTGTAATCATATCGACAACCATATTTGCGTAGGTGAAAGCGAGTTCTTTAGGCATGTCCGTTCGGTTCAGATATGTGAGGATTGTTTGCCCAACTTCCGCAACAATTAACCCTAAAAGGATATCCTCCGGAAGTTTATCAGCAGGTAGCTTAGCTTTTACTATTTCAAAAACATCCATCGCTATCTCTCCTTACTCTTCGGGAGCATTCTCTTCTTCGAATGATTGGATAACCGCTAAAATGTCGTCTCTTTTCTTCGCTTCACCAAGATCGATGTCATTTTCCGTTGCGTATTCTTTTAATTCCGGAACAGTCATTTCTTCAACCCGTTTAGGTTCTTTCATGACCAATTCAAAACCTTCTTCGATCACATCGAGTTCTACTAATTCATCACAAACACCCTCGTCAACCGTTGTCGAATCCCCCTTGCGGTATATATCCATGCCTAATTTAACATTTTGGTTGAATGTCACTTTGAATCCCGTCATAAATTTACCTCCTCCAATAAAAAATAGAGAGGAACAAGTCCTCTCTTAGTTAACTTTCGCAATGAAAATATTATCAATTGTTTCAAAGCTTGGTAGTACAATTTCGGAAACGATTGTTTGAACGTTGACTGGATGTGGCTCTACAATAGTTGTGATTGCTACACCCGTATTAACGACTTGTACTTTTGCAGATGATGCACCAGACATAAGATCCGCTTCCTCCGGCGTTGTACCGTAGTACGTGTTACCAAGTACACCATCTGGAATAAGAGTGAAATGGTCGTCTGGATAGAAGTTGTGAAGCACTCCTTTTTCATCACGATACTTTTTGTTGTGAACTGCAATCGATAGACCGAATTTAGCCGATAGATACTGTTTTAACATCGTATCCGTCATGATGACATTCTGCCCGCCGAGTGGATTCATGTCTAACTGGAAACTTTTGTGTCTTAGAAGATAGTTCCACGTCTTGCGAGACATGATCGATTTCGTTGGACGACTACCCGTATTGTCCTCCACTGTATCCTGCCAACGCATGATATCTTCAATCGGTGTCGAACCTGGCTCGTCCCACGTCGCTCCCGCAAGTAGCGTTTCTTTGTGGTCGTCTTTCATGCCGTAGTTATAATCGTAATCAACACGGTTCGCACTGATTGCGATTTTACCCGCTGATAAGAGCTGCATAATCATTCGTTCCGGCTGCACTTCTGCGCCATCCACAAGTGTTTTAACATCGTCATAGATAGCATTGATTAAAGGCATGATGTAGGCCGCATTAGAAGATTCTTCGAGCTTCAATAGCTCTTGGCGATCTTTTTCACCAATAGACATTGCCTCCCGGAAAAACGGCATCTCGGTAACGATTTTGTCAAATCCAATACGGTCACGTAAAGTAGCTTTTGCATCAAATTCGGATGGCATTAAAGCAACAGGTAGACCTTTTGAGCCTTTAATCCAGCTTAAGTCTAAACCCATTTGTTTTTTTGCTGGGAACAATGTTGCCCCCAAGTTCGGGATATTGTTGCTAGATGACTCCGTGTAATATGTTGCGATATCTTTAGCATTTACATAATCAAAAATGTTCGGCATTAATCATCATTCCTCTCTTATTGAATAAATGTAATTTGTTTTAATGCAGCAATCTCTTCCGCTGTTGGAGCTTTTGGAATTTTATCAAGTGCAATAAATCCATGAATGAGTAATGCACCCTTTGCAGGACCACTTGTAACGTCTGTATCGTTGAACAGAACACCTTCAGCAACAACTAGTGTTGTTGCAAGTACCGCGTCCTTAGAGTCATCCGCAATCACTCCACCACCTAGCAATGTACCCGCAAGAACAATCTTCTTACCTTCTGCATTTGCAACAACGCCTGCATCACTGACCGTTACTGCTAGGTTTACGTAATGATCTGGAAACTTTAAAATGTTTGTTCTGTTGCCATAACTCGTTTTTTCAAATTTCATCGTCTATTCCTCCTTTTTATTCGAAGTAATTTTTTCGTGCTGTTTCGAGCCCTGCGTGTCCTTTTGCAAATTCTGCAATTTGTTTTCCAAATCCACCGTCATCTTTAGCTCCATCTTTGCCATCAGACCCTTTTCCGTCTGCAGGAGTGAAACCTTTGAATGCCGGCTTGTCATCCGTATCCTGCGCAAACAAATAGCCATCCGACTCCGACAGGGTTTTCAATTGCTCATCAAGACCGAGCAATTTCTCCCCATCTAGTTTGATGGCTTCTGTATTAAGTAGTGCTTTTATCGCTTTAGGGTTCTTAACCTTAGCGTCCGTTAATGCACGTTCAAGCGCAAATTCATAGGACTGCTTCTGAATCTTATCTTCGTATTCAGTCTTGGTGGTAGTGTTCTCCCCTTGAAGCTTCACAATTTCAGCTTTCAGTTCTTCACTGGCACCTGCTGTTTTCTTCAATTCTTCAAGCTGAGTATCACGAGCTGCTAAGTCAGTATCAAGTTGTTTCTTAGCTGCATTCACTTCATCGAAACGTGATTTGGGGATCATTGCACCATAACCTGCGATAATCTTATCCGCCTGTTCTTCTGTCATACCTAGCGCTACCAATTGTTCTTTAGTCATTAATGTTTCCTCCATTCATCTTCACTTTTTAACCCGGTCGTGTCCGGTGACGTCTTTATAGTTAACGTCCATAAATACCAAAATGACGAGGTATTAATAAGCTCCAGTAGTAACTTTTAAAAGTTCTTCGTGCATTCGCTCGGTTATTCCATTAGCTATTCTCCCTATGGCCGTTTCATCCTTCATGTTAAACGATTGATTAACCGTTACTGCTGGACTGAGCTTATTCTGTTCGAAGAAAGAAGCTAGAAGAATGGGTCTGATTCGCTCGTCCCTCAACATCATTTCTGCATCCTTCACAAGGAAGCTGTATTTTGTAATCACAAACTGAAGTTCTTGCGGGCTTACTTCTTCTTGATATATTTTTTCGAATTCAATAGCATTACAGGCCGTAACTTGTCCATCGTAACTCCTCAGAATGTAATCCCCTGGTGTTACGTCGAGGACTCCTTTAAGTCGTTCCTCAAAGATGCCTCCATGCTCCATCGTGCTAACAAATACCGAGCTCCCTAAAAGGAAATCTCTAATATCTGTCATGGGCTGTCCGAAATAAGTTTTTAAAGCCTCAACACATTGCGGCTTTCTTTGATACTTTCTAGGCATTTTCATTCACTCCCTTCAATCAATTGTTATCGGATTCATTCGGCTTTTCGTTGTATCGAGCGTCGATTCGTCACTTACACGAGGATAAAAGCGAGAAGTGAATATAGGAACCTTACCCGGCTCTAGTTCAAACCTTAATTCGGCAAGATTAGTCCAATGAAAATTAAACCTAGTAGATAACTGGATAATTAAATCTTCCGACTGCTTTTTATCTAGTTTAATATGCTTGGTAGAAATCCTTGAATTTTCGGGGTGCCTGATTTTTATCGCCCCTACTTCCTTTTCTGCCGAGTAATCAAACCGGAGATCCAAAACATCTATTAAGCCAGTACTTAACTCATCTTCAATCACGTTCCAAACATCGACTTCTAAAGGAACCAAGTTCGATTTGAACTTTGACATTTTCATTCTCCTCTAAAGTTATTTGGTTGCATAACGAAACAACGAACCGAGATGTTGGATCACTTCCTTTCTAGGATTTTACTTCTAGAGAAATGAATATCACCGAACTTACTGGAGCTGTAAAGAGTACCGTTCCTTTTGAGTCTCTGATTTCGTAAACCTCATCAATCTTTTCCACTGTATCTACGTCATCTGTAAAATGGTCTATTACTCTGTCATCTCCAGTGTTCATTAGTATCTTATACCTCATATCCTCGCCACCTTTACTTCACATATTTTCCGAACCATTCTTCATACGTCATAGAATCAACCAAGCCATCAGCAGATTGCCTTCGTTCATCATCCATATATTCAGATTCGTCAAACCAAGGAATTGTTGTAGAACGACAGCGAACATGAAAAGGATTTGCATTAACCCCAGGCTTATAATCCTTCAAGTCATACACCTTGCCGTCCTGTTCACGACATATCTCCGATGTGCGACTATCAAGAGTAGCAAGAACCTCATACTTCTCAATCCCTGCATCGATGTAGCTATTCTGTGCGGCGAAACCGTGAAAGAAATTGGACTCAGTACGCACAAGAGCTTCAACTCGCGTACGGGTAACGTCCGTTGCGGTCATAATCGCTTTTGTCGTCTGTTGGATAGAACGTCCAGAAGAAAAACTCTTTTCCAACTCTGTTTTGATTGTCTTTAGAGAACCAGATTGATGGTCCCATATACGTTCTGAAAACTCTTTACCGCTCCAGTTATACGTTAATACTTCTTTCATAGTCGCATCTGATATACTCGCCACCGCACCACTGACAACCCCTACTTGCGCCATCCCGAACACTGACTGAAGATAGGCAGTTTGATAAACCTCAGTTAGTCCGGTGTAGGTGTACTGCTGTAAACCGTTCAGTCCACTGTAGAGCTCAACCATCCGCATTTCTACTTGTGTATTCAATGCTTCTAAACGGGAAATACGGGCTCGGTAACTGACCGCATTAAGTATCCTGTCGTAATCGGGATTATCAGCCAAAGACATAGCACGGAAACGTTTTAAATCGATGTTCTTAAAATCCTTCAATTCTTTTGCAGTCAGATACTTTTTCGCTTCTGCAAATGAGATTTTATTATCATTGGCATACCGTGCGTAGAACGCTTCAATTTGCCGCAGGATGTCTTGTTGGGCTTCTCTCAAACTTTCATCCATCCTAGCAATGTACTTGCTTGCAATGAGCTGTGATTCCATCTCACGTTGCACTGAACGTTCTTCCCAGTATTCCTTGGTTGATTTAGCCATCAACCTTCACTTCTTTCGGTGGAAAGGTGCCTCTATACCCCTCAATCTCTTTCTGTTGTTCAGCTTCTTGTTTCTTCAAGCGCACTTCCACCTCTTCGTTGTACCATGGATGATTTTCACGAATGGTTTGATCGTCAAGAATCCCTGTAGATTTACCACAATTATCAATAGCTTCAGTCTCAGCAATGATGATGTCACGATTAAAAATGACATTAACCTTTTCATCAGCATAATCACCTTTACCAGTCACAGACATATAGACACTAATGAACCACAGCATGTGCTCGATGCTTGACTGGAACTCAGCTTCGAGAATGTTACAGTCCAGGTCTAAATCACCGTAACGGTGCTTCAATGCAACCCCTGAAGCTGCATTGTCTAAATCATCACCTTTAGTATCAACGCCACGTCCAAATTCGTAGATGGATTCCCTGGTGCGGGTAATCTCTTTTTCAACGGCATCTGTTTCGATGTCTGCTTGGAGTTTGTCGAGGTCCCCATCTTTGTCGAGATTCACGGTCATATACGTGTTCAGATCATTCAGGAACTCAGCAAGATCCACTCCGCCATAGTTTACAAGCTTATAGATAAACTTAGGTATGTCCGCCAGTAAATCAGCATTGGTGGATGCTTGCGTATTGTAGTTATCAATCAACGATTTGATACTATCAATCAACGGCTGTTCTTCTTCGTTGTACTTAAAATGAATCAGAGGAATCTTCTCCCACACATACGGTTTGTCGTTGATGAGGAAGTGGTATTCCTTTTCTATGCCCGCTAAAACGTCAGGAACAAGTTTACCGCTTTCAAAAACGAAGTACTTAACGCCTTGTGAATGGTAGTATTCCACTTTCTTTTTCGTTACCTTTTTCTTGTCCTCATATGCTGTCACCTCATAAACGCGGGTGAATGAAAGGATTTGCATATGCTCGTTATCTTCCCAATTCGGAATAATTTGTTCAGAAGGGAATTTCTTAAACGACAATTCCCCAGATTCATTAAAGAATGGATGAAGATACGCAATACCTTTATTGATCGCCTCTTTACCCACGTTCTTAATTTTCTTCAATAACCCTCGGTCGAATGTTTCTGTAATCAACTCCCGATAAGGCTTATTCTCGGTACCGAAAGTCGGCTCTTTCGACAACAGATACCCAATCTTCTGGTCCACAAGCTTTTTAGCAAAGCCGTGCGCCAGTTTAGTATTCGACTTCCATTTAATCTTTTGTTCTTTCAACATGATATCCGTTTTATTTCTGTAATAGAGTTCACCGATTATCATATTTGCACGAGTTTCAGCTTTCTCCCACGCTTGTATTTCTTGCACTAATACTTCGTCGTCAGTTATGACACTGTTCACCATGTCGGTTATGACACTCTCCATCCTTTCATGCCAAGGTGCACGGTATAAGTCTTCAATCAGCATGTCGTCACCTCATTTCAGTACGGATACAGAACCACCCTTCAAGTCAGATACCTCATAGCCATCTAACCCGTACCAAATGGCTGAGAACGTATGGGGATCAATCTTAAAGTCATCCGGGATGATGTTTCCGTTCTTGTCTTCTTTATAAGTTAAATATTTCAACTCCCTAACAACGTCTGGGCAATCAGATGAGCAAATGACTTTCTTAAAACGCTTTACCTTCTTTGTGTTTGCTAAACGAGAACCAGCAAACTTTATAGCGCCTTTCATCCGGAATCCTTGCTGCTTAAAGTACTGAATCGTTTTCGGCTCAGCGCTATCCGCAAGAATCAACTCTTTGGATATCCTGAACTCTTCTAATTCAACAACTGTGCGATCATCCGTCATGTGGTTCTTGTAGTACTGCCAGTAGATGTACAGGTATTTATTTTTATGGTCAATCGCCATGCGAACCACAGCGTTATATGAGTCTTCGAACCCAAAGTCCATCCCTACGCGCTCAATCGGCTTACGAATAGAGTTAACGGCATCCATTACAGCTTCGTGAGACCACTCTTCAAACTGCGGCAAAACACGTTTACCATTAATGCCAAAACGACCTTCCCGAGCGATACGGTGAAGATCTGGATCATATTCTTTCATTTCTTCTAGCTGTTCAATGTAGCTGGCGGGAAGGAATAAGTTATCGTCAGCTGTCGAATGGTGGTAAAAAGTTTCTTTTACGATAACTGTTCGTTTTGCGTATAAATCTTGGTCATCCAAAACTAATCGCTTGTTCCGGTCATCCTTAAAGAAATGCAGGAACGTCCAGTTATCCTCACCGACAGGGTTTGTCGATAGAATCATATGAAGCTTCAATGTCGGATGTCGCAACCGCCCTAGCAATTCCTTGAAGCCCTCATACTTAATCTCGGAACACTCTTCAAGCCAAATGAGGGATACGTTGTGAATCGACTTTAACTTTTGCGGTTTATCCATCCCTTTGAAGATGATCTTGCTACCATTCGGGAATCGGATTTGCATAGGAGACGATACACAACGTATTTGGTGGTCCAATCCCAATTCATTTATGATTTCCTCTAGTAGAGAAAAGGTTGAATCTCGATGGGTGTCATAGACTTCACGCACGACTAAGGCTGTGCGCTTCTCACTTAAAAGTTTAAGGATTAGCTTCAGAGCAACATGATAGCTTTTCGATGAACCATAGCCACCGACAAGGAACTGAAACTTTTGATTCCAGTCAAACAAAAAATCCTCGAAATGAGGATTCACTTCTTTCTCTATTTGAACCATCAGCGAGCACCCTTTCTGCTAATCATAATATCGATTGGACCTTCATCGTTATCGCCGCTAAGTTTCTCGATTTCAGCTTTCGTCCTATTAATATCCACTTTCAGCTTCTCTTCCTGCAATCGTTTCTTATCGCCGTCAGATAGAAGGTCGAAGTATTTCGATAGCATATCCAGCGCCTTCATCTTGTCGAGTAGTTTGACAGATACACCATCTTTGCCTTGCTTGACTTCACTAATGATAGTTCCATCTACTTCATCAGCATTTTTGAAGTCCGTATAGTTCAGTTTATACGCGATATTGTTCCCGTTTTCATCTGTCATAGGTTGACCACGAGCATCTTTGGAAACTATTTCTTCTGCTCCGAAATCGATAAAGTCCGTTATGTCTGCAAAGGCAATATCAATGTACTTCTGAAGTACGTCTCTGGCACCCAATTTCAGGTCAGTTGCTTGTTCCGCTTTCATCCTGTCAATCTCCACATCAATCTTAGGGTTTCTTAGGTGTCTGTGACCTTCAACCATAGCCGTAGTATAAGCGCACCCATAAGCCTTCTGATATGCCTTAGTAGCATTAAAGCATTTAATGTAATGAATACAAAAAAGCCTTTGTTTTTCAGTCAGTTCATCCGACTCAACAACAGGCTCTTTTATCGCTTCTTTCGGTTGCATCCTTTTCGAAATGGTTGCATCCTTTTTCTTTTTAGTTGCATCTTTCTTAGATGGACCTCTTACCCAAGCTTCACGACTTTTCCTGCTCTTCAGCGTACCGAGTTTCACATCGTGCTTTTCAGCTAGTGCAGCAAGCGTTATTTTTGTTGTTTCCCATTCCCTCTGTATCTCTTCCCAATTAGGCACATCACATCACCGTCCACCTCCGTTATTTTTGGGCATAGAAAAGGACCCCGTAAAGGCACTCTTTCATTTTTGTGTCCACGCCGTGTGCTTAGTTTCAAATCCAAGTGTATGTTTTTTATCTCCCTCAAAGAAAATATGAACACGCTTTCTATCAACTTCAGATTGAGTAAATTCAATTTTGTCGTTATTTTGCGTATAGAGCGTTATTTTGATTTCCTTTATCCAAGGATTGAGATTCCTTAATTTCTTTGAGCAAATAGGAATCAATATCTCTTCATTTTTTTCAAAGTAATCAACCCAAGCTTCAATAGTATCGTTATCTTCGAAATTCCCGTCATTCCCAACCGTTATAGAAAATAGGCAATTCGTTACTATCTCACTTCCTCCATACCTAATAACCGAGTAATACACGACATCTTGATTAAAACCATCCAGATATGTAAACGATTCCGTTATTAAAATTCTATGGTTATCTATTCTTCCTACTTTATCTTGTTTTTCGTAATTAAACTTAGTTCTAGAAACGGATAAAAAGGTTCTATTTTCTTCATATTTCCCCCTATCTTCTTTTTCAAACTGAGATGTTAGCGTCCATTTCACGCCAATCAGAGTTAATGATCCCCCTATTATTGCACCTACAAAAGCTATCACTCCTGCAATTATTGTCGGGTCCCAACCAAAAAAGATATTTATAAGTCCTGCAACAATGAAGATATCCATAAGTATTATTGAAGCTAAAATTGTATATGGTAACGCATTATTAATTTTCACAATCTCTACCTCCCTACTAGAACATAATACAGCAAGGAAGAGTTGAATTCTTATTATATTTCTCTCGTATGTATCGGGGCTGGTAAGGGGGGTAATGTCGCTCGCACGCACCCCCTCTTTAATTCTCCCCCTCATATGAGTAGACTTCGTATATCAAGCGTATGTCATAGAGTTTTTATCCACTCTTTCTTCAATCTTGTTTTTGGCTCTGCGTATGGATTGTTGGACCATACTTTTACTGACTCCCAGCTCGTATGCGATTTCTGACATACTCTTCTTTTGTGCTACATGGAGAATGTAACATTGCCTTTCCCTCAATGAAAAAGAAGAGAAAATATCCGCCAGTATGACCTTCTCTTCTCGAGTCATAAACAAATGCTTTTTATTAACGTCATTGTCTTCTAATTGCTCTGTTATGTCTGGAATCGTGTCCATGCTCTCGATATACTGACGCTGATAGATAGCCCTCTTGTCAGCTCCTCTATACGTCCCTGGTTGCCGTCCTGTTTCTAGCCACTCCATTGAAAAGGTCATGCTTTTAATCATGCTGTTGATTTGCCTCAGATCGTTCTTATCAATCGGATTTCCTCTATCCAACTGATCCTTCATTCGCCCTAAATCCCGTTTACCCACCGTATATTGTCCAATCAACTCATCTGCCCAATTCGTCGTCATGAAAGTTCCCCCTATCTCTGTCTAAAAGAGCCACCCTTTTTTCTCGCATACGTCGGTCGATTAGTCCCCATCAATTCAGCCCATTCCCTATCAGACAACTTTTCTTTCACCTTCCCCTTGTCCTAGTATCCTTTTGCTCCACTTCGCTCGTACAAACAACAGAAAGACCTTTTACAACCGGATCCGTTTGCAACGATTTCATTTCTCTCACTCCTTTTTTTGAAATAAAAAAAGAGGACAACAAATGACACAGCGCAATGCTGTAATCAATCGTTGTCCTCTGGTTGGCCAGGTGGACCTACAATCTTATGAATTTTGTATTATATTTTGTATGTCTAATTCTTATGCTATTGGGAATTTTAATGAAACCGAAATAATATTTGGACGTAATTTGAATTCCTGTGAAATGTTTAACCTTAAAATACCATCTATTGATTTTAAACTTTTCCCTACCACTTGTAATATAACTTAATGAGTAAGAATGCCTTTTAGTATCTATAGGACATTCAGGAGTCCCTACAGGAATAATAAAAGATTCACCCGGATCCATCTTATTCTGCAAAAAATATTTCTTTATCACCTTATTTGTATATAGCCTGTACTTGACATTTATATCAAATATAGTGAAATTTCCTATATTTTCAATTCTATGAATTTCTAGCCGAAAATCATTTTCCTTAGTCATGTCAATGAAGCTTTCATAATTTCCATCCGACAAAAACTTTATTGGACCATTTACATGATCTTTTCGTAGTTTCGAAAAAAATGTTTTACTTATATCATCGTCAAAGTGAACTCTTTTATCTAACTTACTTTGCACCCGATCTCTCCAATGGTTGTAGACACTAGTTAAAATAAATACAACTACCCCTGTAATCAACGGAATATAAATCTTAATCACTTCAGGGTCATTTAATAACAATGAAGCATTACTCAAAATTCCTCGCCCTCTTCCCTCCGCATCCGTTTAATCTTGCCTTGATGCGTAACAATCCGATATTCACCATGCTCCGGTAGCTCTCTCACTTTAGCAATCCCCTCCGAAATAACTACCACACAGTTCATTGGTAGCTCCATTATACCAATTCCTAACAATATTGCATCAGTATTAAAAGTAATGTCTTTATTCACCAGGACCCCTCCTTGTGTTATACTTTCCTTGTCGAGGGCAGGAGGAATCCTGTCTTTTTTAGTGTTTAAATATATCTTCGATTATCTTCAAAGTGTGCCGTCCTCTCTTTACACTTAAAACACCACAAATGCTTGGTGTGCCCAAACTCTTTTTGTCTACTGATTAATCTTTGTAACGGAAATATGTTCCCGCAACTTCTGCATAATAAATGTGTTTGTACTGCTTTTGCTTGACCCATTGCGTTCCCCCCTATTGTCCAAATAACCCCTGCTGCCTTTCCTTAATTTCTCCAAGCACAGCCTGCTCAATAATCAGCAACCCAATTTCCAAAGGCTTACGTCCCAACTCTTCTGCGATGCTATCAAGGCTCATATTTGCTACCCACATCGCTCTGAATACGTCTGTTTCTTGCACTGTAAATACCCAATCAATATCAACGTCATCAAGTAACACACGCTTTTGTTCTTTTGCGTGGATCAAATCAGCACCTCCATCCCTTTCAATTCATCCGTAAGCTTCTTGAACATGTCCATATCCCCCGCATCAAGCGCCATATCAATCTGCAACAACAGCATGTCTTTGTCCGTGACATCCGTCTTAATGCTTGGATGGTGCTCCAAATATTGACGGGACATCTTAGATTCATCTGACATTTCAGTCGTGAATATTTGAGAGTTGATTTTCCCCATTTCCGCAAAAGCATTCGCATACACAGCAAACGAAATGCCCTCCATCAATCTTTTTAATTTTTCACGTTCATGATCATTATTCATCCCATTCACTCCTTTTCAATTCTTCATGCCGTAAAATACCGATGCGATCTTTCTTTTTGAACTGGACCTCATATTGCAGTCCTGGAATCATTTTCACAACCCGACCCTTCAACCCCACAAAATCTTGAAGATAGTAATAATCCTCAACTTCTTTCTCCTCCACATTTACAACGATTTCAACCGTGTCCCCTACTACAAACGCAGCTTTCTTTGGTAGCGCATCAAAAATAGTTAGCTGTTGCACCACGGCTATCATTTCTTAACAAATCGTTTGGCGTACCGCAACTGCTGATGAACATACGGGTCATCATGATTTCCACCACTTGCCAGCCAATCAGTAATACGTGCGTGTATGTCCTGCAACGCTTCGAGCGGTATACTTTCGGCTATTTTCGCTATTTCATTTATTGGATTCATTCGGTTCACTCCTCTAGTTGCTCGTCACTTTTTTACTTGCTCCTTCACACCCCAAGATTAGTTTGATAGGGTATTCGAAAAGGGGGTAATACCATGTATTCCACAAAAGATATGAAGCGGCTGTACCACGAAGAAAAATATTCGGTAAAACAAGTAGCAGATATTTTGGGATGCTCACCAAGTCTCGTAGCGAGCAGGTTAGGCGATGCCGTTAGATCTCGCAAGGAAGCAGGCAGGATTCGATCCATTCATTTGCATTTTGGAATTATCCCTAGTGTTTTCAAAGATTGAGCCGCTTAGTGCGGCTCAATCGCCTTATTAACGTAATGCGAATTATCACGAATTGTATTTCTTGTTACATTTAACACATTGAAACTCGTATATCGTGTCAATTTCTTCTTCCACTCTTTCGACAGCGGGTTTGCCACAAGCGCACGACAAGAAAGAAAGGTTATCTCGAAATTGTACCGAACCATCCTCTTTTTGATGCAAGACCACTTTTCCGTGTCCTAAATCTCTACTGAATACCCTCACCCTTTCGTAGTTTGTGTCTTATGTTCAACCTTATTGGTCATCTAACCAGCAGCTTCAAATCGTAATTCGATTCAATGAATTTAATGGATAATGCTCTGTTTACGTCATTTCCTAACCTGTCATAAATCAATAGCATGTCATCTTTAGAGAAACCGGTTCCTAAAAATTCATTGAAACTCTTCAAAACTTTAGGCGACCAATATTTGTTCAAGCTTTTTGAAACTGGTCGTGATATCCACGCCAACATCTTGCATTTAAAATCTAACTCCACGTACACATCTTCGAGGCGAAAGTAGACGTTGTTTTTCGGTTCCAATATAATTTCGTTGCTTTTGTTGATGAACGACTTCGGGAAAACTTCTAAGGCTCGTTCTATTACTGGTTTGAGGTCGTACATTTCAGTTAAGATTTTGCTTGTTTCAAATTCACGCTGAACTTTATATTGAGCGAAAAAAACTTCTTTTTCTTCCAAAGTAGCACCCTTGAATTTAACATTAAATAACTGCTCTGTAAGCTTGATATTAAAATCTAAATACTGTTCTCTTGATCCAACTTCGATCATTGCTATCATCCCTTCTTTACTTATCCTTATTAACGTACTGTTTATTAGCTACGCTTTTTGAATTAAAACAAGCCCATTCATTTCAAAGTCATTGTAAAATGTTCCGTTATAAACCTCTAACTCTTTCATAACGGCAGGTACGTGTTCTTTTTCAACAATCGTTTCTCCTGTATAAAACACTAATTCAGCTTTGTATTTAGCATCCACTTTGATTCCTCCTTCCTCAACCGTATGGGTCTACTGTTTAGCAGATCAACTGCAACTGACCATTTGTACTCGTGGTAAAACTTGTTGCATAATCCTCGTTTAATATCACTTTAAAAATCGCTTCGAGTACCTGTACTACAATGCTGTTTCCAGCTAACGCATAAAGTGTCGCATTTCGAAGTCCCGGCTTCATCGGAAATTCTTTCAGCATCAAGTTGAAATCAGTATCATCAAAACCCATGAGTCGCCACACTTCACGCTCTGTTAAGTAGCGATATTGTTTATCTGACACCTTTACTACCCCTGCATTTGGGCAACGATCCTGACGTTCTGTAATCGTTGTGCAATATCTGTCAATCGTTTCGATGAATCGATGTTTCTTTTTAGCTGCCTCAATCTCATCAGGTGTCGCTAAATCTTTTAATCGATTCAACATTGACGGGATATTCACCATATAGCGTTCATCAGTTACATTCTCTTCTAAAAAATCATCGATATGGCGTAGTGGTTGTTTTTCTAATTTCGAGAAATCGAATGTCGCACCGCCTAGTATCGATATACAAAAGACTCGCTCTCTCGATTGTGGAATACCGAAATCCATTGCATTCAGCACGTCAAATGAGTTTGTATAACCTAATTCAGATAACTCTTGCATGTAATAATTGAATATAGGCATGACGTTCTTATCCAGCACACCTTTCACATTCTCCCAAATGACAACTTTAGGACGCCATTCACCCATTTCTTTGATAATGCGGATAGTTTCAAGCATCAACTCTGAACGCGATCCCTCTTCAGCACCTTTTCGGTTTGCGTTACTTCTACTGTTATCTTGGCAAGGACTGCCATGCACCAGAATATCCGGCTTCAAATTCCATCCACGAACATCTTGCGGTTTGTGAAGGTGGTCGTATAAAGCGTTATAAGCCTTTACGCGATTAGCTTTCCATTCAACATAATCGATTGCTTTATGGTCAACCCCAAGATTGATAAGTCCTTTTCTTGGAGCACCTATTCCACCATAAATTTCAAGAAGTTTAATCACTTACTCAACCGTCCAAATGAATACCCTGATAGCAACAGAAGCACACCCGAAACGATAACTGCGATCCCTTCTGGAAATGTAATAATTGTCATTCAAAATCCTCCCTTTCAATTGCATAACTTCCAACCCTCTTGCCTCTTGTCATAAAGTTCCTTTTGCAAAAGCGGTTCATATGTCCAAACTTTATAACCGTCCTCCCATCGATACAACAACCGCCAAACGCCCAAACCGTCATCCCCTTAAAATTATTTAAGATAATGCAGCACGTACCCCTTTTCTGATTGAATCAATTCACAATCCATCATAAAATCCTTATGTGGGATTGATTTCCTACCACCGTTTCTAGCATCCTCCCAATAGCGTTCTAGCAGTCCAACAGGTAAAAGGTATACTTCATCATGTTTTGTAAAAGAAACGAGCAGGAAAGCCCAAGCGCCCTTTTCGCGCCATGATTTCAACAATTGGAACTGATGCTCTGAAATATTGTCTAACGGGAAACTTGTCTTGCTTGACGTTTCTTTAACGTCGAATACGACTGCTTTACCATTCCAAACGCCCGAATAATCAACCCATTCACCTTTAGTGATGTATCCAGTGATTTTGCCCCGTACATTACTTTGTATTTGCACCGGCGTCGGAATCTTGCGTATGTCCGCGATTCCTTTATTGCGATATTGCTGATTCGTCATGTCTATTAGTCTTTCAAGAACCGCACCGCGATTTGCGTGTGATCTGCTATATGGTTTCCTCAAACAGCCACCCCCGATTCAACAACCTCTTCAAGCGTGATTTGTATTTCCTCGAATTCAGCATCTTCTGCAGCCTGCTTTTTCTTGCAGATCGGACCATAACCAACGTCAATCGACTTCTGCGTTTTAAGCTTTTTACCGCAACGATTACATGCGTCCATCTTGATCACTCCCCGTGTCTTTAATCATGAAATGGTTACCAATCCCACCAATCCTTGTGAGTGGGTCGGGTTGAAACCATCGCTTGCCGCCAATTTGGATGACAAAGCCTTCATACGTGATTCCGTGACGACTGAACATGATTGCCTTTTCACCGATATGGACTTTCCTGCCGAGAATGTCATGCGTGGGGATTCTTTGCCAATCCGCGTTGCCCCTCATATCAATATCCCTCCGCTTGCCTGACATGGTTCGTCGCGTTCTTCTCCATGTATGCAGCCTCGATTTTTTCCCATGTGAAACCAAGATGTTTTTCTCCTAATCCCACGAAACAACTAAATGCTTCGAGCAATGTATCTTGGAGGTCTTCTAGCGAAATAGATGCTGCTGTATCAGGATCCATCAATACATCAAGACTTGAGACCGTACTGAACACCCTGTTGAATATCTGCGTAGCGGTAGGACGCGTGTAATCACCATCCACAATGAAATCATCTGAATCTATCTCTAGTTCAAGTGCGATACTGATAAAGAAATGGACACAATCCACGTATTCTTCCAGGAGTGGGTTTATTTTCTTTGTTCCACTACCATTACAATTTGAACAGTTTTTCAAAAAGTTAGTGCCAATTCCTGTTCCAGCACATTTTTCGCAATCAATTCTTTTTCTCGTTCTAGGTTTCTGATCCTTGCTCCACCTTTTAAACCCTCTGTGCTCATTCGCACATTCACCAAGCTCCGTAAGCAAAGCCAGGATCTTCCAGTCAAGATTTCCGGTTGCGGGTAAATTGTGTTGTTTCACAATCCGTTCATCCAGCACCTTCTGCATTTCAAACAACTTTTTCAAATTCAAATTGACTCCCCCAATACCTCAATAAGTGCATCCTCCACCGAGTTATAACGGTGGACCAATCCATAAACTTTGTCGTAATTCAGCCCATTATCCTTCATAAATTTAAGTTGCCTTTTCGTAAAGATCTTTCCGTCAGTAGCCCTTTCCTTCAAGACCTTCTTAGCCTTATATATGGCGAACTTCTTTCTCAGTTCTGCATTTTCTTCCCGTAACTTGATATTTTCCTGCTGCCATTGCCATTCGTTATCCACTTTGACCCCTCACTTTCAAAGTTTCACTAGACTACTAACAGGTCTTACAATGTCGTTTCCCGTCGATTCTGAGCACCCTACAGTTGATTTGGTGTATTCATTCACCTTGACTAATTAGGGACATTAGCGGAACTGGTGTGCGGTTATTTAGGTTCTTCCAACAAATGATCGTTTTCGTAAATGTTGCCGATAACTACCATTTTTGAAGTGTACTTTGGTAAAAACCATGCTTTGCACTCTCCTCCACAAAGATTCCCGTAAAAATGCATTCGATTCATTTGGAAACCTACATGTTTATCGGCGCAATCATTATCGTGATAGAAAATTTCATAACCGACAAAACTTTTTTCTTCCCACGAATCTTTAGGGGGGTACCGCAAAATATCCCCTTCATAAATTCCCACTAGGTTTTTGTCTTTCAGTCCAGTGAATTGAATGATTTTCGCGTTCGGGTAGTAATCGAACTGATCCCAACTTTCTGATGGTCCAGGTATCGAATATGGGATACCTTCGGGCGTAATTCCAACACCCTTGACCATTACGTCATTGTCGAAATCCCAAGCATTGAACTTTTTCATTCCGCCACCGCCCTTTGCACAGCTAGTAAACTAACAAGAGAGCGATAGTCCATATTTGACAACAGTTCACCGTTACGACCATTCACGACTCTCATAGCCTGCAGCTGCTGGATGAGATAATCCCTTTGCATTTTCCTCATGCCGTCATCGCCTTTCGCTCAGCCCAATAACTTTCAGCCATTTGGATTTCCACTTCGAGTTCGTCCATTTCGAGTTTCAACTTATCCGCGTCATAAGGTTCTGCAGCTTGCACCAAGTAGAATCCACCACCGTTGATCCAGTTAGTCATTCCGCACCTCCGAAACTTCAAACCGCATCCTTACGCCCGCTCGTCTGAATGCGTGCTTTTCGGACACAACAATGTAATCGAGGTCTTGTCCATGCTTGATAGTTCCGTCTAATTCCAGGTGCTTGTTTGGTATCCAACAGTTATGGCTAGTACCGTTAATCACGAAGCGTCTAGCTTTAGCAGCACCATAACCGCGATCAATCTGTTTAAGCGGAATACCTTTGTAGTATTGTGTTGCGAAGTTGCGCTCCATGCCGCTAAGTGTGGTGCTATCGTTTATGAATGTGTGTTTTTCACGCATCTGATTCACCATCCTCAAAACTTACAAACGATTCAGCTGGGTAAATCCCTTCGATTTTCTCTTGACGGTACAGCTCGTCCACAGTAATCATTTCCCCTTTATAAGGCACCACCGAAGACGGTCGCATTACGATAATTGGGCCGTCATCCGTAATGAGGATGTCATTGTGTCTAAACTCTCCAACCTTACGTCCAATCTTCGCGAAAATTTGATGTTGTTTTTCAGTCATTTCGATTCCTCCCCTTCAACAATCAATTTTGGCGCTTTATTTAACACATTGTGAGAAAACATGACCTCAGTGCTTAGTCGGTAAATCCAAACGCAATCCCGATCCACCCCGTACCGTAATGCAATGTGTGTTTCACTGTCGTTCATGTATGTTTCCCATCTTAAATTCCCGTTCAGAGCTACCTTTGCTTCTTCAAGAAAATCTAAATCTTCTTGGTAAATGTGAGATGTCATTCCGATCCCTCCCCTATATTTTCATCCGAACAGCAAACCTTCCAGTTCCGCGTTTTCGCTTTCAGCTTCTTGATCCCTGATGGATTCTTCCGGCATGTTTATTTCCATCGACATTTTGTTGATTCGTTTATTAACGCGACCGCCTTTATAAATTTCTTCTAGTTCCAAGATCGTCACGTTTGATGTGAAAATCGTTGGTTTTTTGTGTTCTAATCGAAAGTCGAAAATGTCGTACATTACTCCTTCTTCGAATGTAGATGCGCCTTTTATTGCTAAATCATCAACAATTAGCAACTCCACATTGCGGAATGTATCGACGATTTCGCTTTGCGTAGTTTCCGATTTCTTGTTAAAGGTTTTTTTAATTTGTGAAATTAAATCAGCGGATTTGATAAAAGCGACATCAATCCCGTATTCCCTGACAAGCGCATTTGCAATGCTTACAGCAAGTCTCGTTTTACCCGAACCTTTAACTTTGCTATACAAGTACAAACCTTTTCCGCTTTGTTGCATCAATTTGTAATTAGTCACGTAATTAATTGCCGCTTTTCTTGCTAAGGTTGCAATGTCTTGATTAGTTTTTAGTTGGTACTTCGAAACTTCGAATGAGGCGACAGTTGCATTTTTAAATATCGATGGAATGCCCGACAAGTCTAATTTTTTATCAACCTCACGCTGTTTAATAAGTTGTTCGTAGCACTTACATTGCTCCATCCATTCGGCCCTCAACAACTTGCCGTTTTCGTCCAACTCGTCCTTCTTACCAAGCCGTGACCAATCCTTAATCCACAACCATCCTTTTCCGTCACACTTTTTGTAAGGACACTCGTCAGAAGGGGACGTCAATATCTCGATTGGATTCGATTCCAGCGATTCTCTTGCGTCGTTCATTCGTTTCATCAATCCGGGATTTGATTGCATCATCTCTTGAAACACTTCGCCTATCGGTTTCATTACTTCCACCTCGCTCATAAATACTTGTCACATTCGATGTTTTTGCTAACTCTTCAAGTTTCAGAACATCTTCGACCGTCTTCACGTTGTGGTTAGCCCAGTTCTTCAAAATACCTTGCGTGTATCGGATCAGATTCTTAGGTCTTGCTTCAACAGACTTTTTCAAAGCACAGAAAACTAATTCAGAATTATAGTCATCAACGAAATAACCAAGTTCTTGACTAACGTGTGGTGAAATCAATCCGACATTCTCTTCGTAAAAAGAAATTAACTCTCCAAAAGACTTATCAACTACGACAACAGTTTTTTGTTCTGGACTTTTTCCTTCCGAACTAAGTGCTTCTTTAGTTTCCTGTTGTTTACTTTGATTTACTTTCCTTTCCTTTACTTTACTTTGTGGTGTTAATGTAAACGGCGTGTTGCAAATGTCGCCGTTAATGTCTACATTTACCTCGTTAATGTCTACATTTACTTTTTTTACGTCATTAATTAACATATATTGGTTTACGACTGTTACGTTTTTTCTTCTTTTGGTAGCCTCAAAGTACCTTTCTTGGATACCAGCCGACGTCAGAACCTTGTAAGTTTCGTAGATACCTTTGTTGAATATTCCGTACTTAATGCAATCATTTACTATCTTAGTGAGGGTATTAATGTCTACATTAACTCGCCTACTGAACAGTAAATGTTCCATTTCACCCCACTCATAGTAATAACCTTCCTTGTAAATACGCATTAATAACTTGATTACAACTGAAAATCCGGTCATACCATGTAAGGCTTCGACCAGCTGGATCTTGTCATCCTGGTCGATATCCACGTCTAATGGAAAGTAGTCAAGTCCTCGCTTTTGCGGTCTCGCCATTACAATCTCCTCCTAATTCAAGGAACGTATACAAGCTTCCCTGTCTGTTCCTGAACCGCTTTTTTGAACATAGTCTCGTCCGAATTTGAATCCGAAAGGTGCAACAAATGAATCTCCTGGACTTTCGATAGATCGTTAGCCTTCAAAAACTCAAGTACGTTTTCTAAACTGAAATGCGACTTCACCAATCGCCGTTTCATGCCATCATGAACCCTGCCAGTTGCAATATTTTCATTTAATATTTCTGTTGAATAATTTGCCTCCACCATGATGTGTGTAAGGCCTTGAAATTTGTAGCGGACATAGTAGGTGTCAGTGGCAAACAGGAGCTTGTCACCTGCCTCGTTAGCGAGTAGAAACCCGAATGGCTCCGATACATCGTGTTGAACATCAAATGGCAATATGGTCCATGTACCGAGCTTAAACTGTTTCTTGTTCTCGATAGCTTTAATTCGATGGTGATTGATTCCGATTGCTTCTTTCGTTCCAGATGACATGTAGATATTCAAACCACGGTCTGCAACCTCGCTGACGGCTTTACAATGGTCTTTGTGTTCATGGGTAACCAGTACGCCCGCAATGTCCGAGGTCTTGAAATCGAGTGCTTTCTGTATGTTTTTGAACGATATCCCGCACTCCAAGAGGAGAGGGGTTATGCCATCTGTAACGTGATAGCAGTTCCCCGTACTTCCTGTCGCGATTGTTTTGATTACTATCATTTAGAAGCCCGGACCGTTCGATGCAGCCGCTTTCTGTTGCACTAGCTCTTCCTGCTTCCGTACCAACACTCGTTCAGGTTGTACAAGAGGCTCTGAAATTATTTCTCCCGTTTCTACATCGATTTCTTCCGATTGGACATCAAGCATTTCAATATTTGCATTTTGCTTAATTTCAAATTCCGGATTGATCTCTTTTCTTTCATTATCATGTTCGTCTTCAGTTGAATTGTTGATGGCTTGTACCAGTAAATCACTGTCATCGCTCGTATTTATGAACGCTTTAGCTGCACGGTTGATCACTGTACGTTTAGCCATTTCTTGCGGGAACTTTTTATGCACTGCTTGTTGGGTTTTTGATTGACTCCAAGAAGCATCGATTTCTTTTTTGGTCATAACAGTTAGCACTTCTTCGTCACCAGTTTGCACAATTGCATATACGCCAATGATTGGTTTATCACGGTTTTCAAATGCTGTTTTGTGGCTAATTAACTTTTCGCGGCCGTGATCAATCTCATAATCGAATTCATCATCCTGGTAAATTACGTTTGCCCAAATGTCTTTAACGTTTGTTAGTCGCTTTAAAACTGCTTGTGTACCGAAGTACGAACGATTCAACTTACACGTATCGCCATATTTGATAAAGTAGCATTGCGTTTTTGCAGGACTTAAACCTTGTGTCACCATGTCCAGTAGTGCGTTTGCTACAGACGCCTTAGAGCAAATCTCTAGGAGATTTCCGCCGGCATTATTAGATAGTGCGAAGAATGCACTTTTTAACGCATTGCTGTGGTTGTAATTAGTCGGTAAGACCAAACCTTCTTCTTGCAAGCTAGTCAAGGCTTTGTTGACGTTGTCCGTAATGTCTTTTTGAATTAGTGCTACTGATTGAGTTGGTTCTTTAGTCATTGATGATTCCTCCTCGGTTTTTCAATTAACTTAATATCAATTAATTGGTCGATTGCGTTTTTAAGATCCATAGCTTCTGAAATTGTGAGTTTAAAATTCGGAGTGTCCTCATGGAAAGGAAATGCTATATCCAAAAGAACAGAATCCTTATCGAACATTCGAAGAACTATGCAGTCCGATTTTTCATCCACTGGAAATAATCTGTTATTTATCGGAATTACTTTAACAGGCATTTAGATAGCCTCCTTCATATCGTCCGCTTGTTTTTCAATCCGCAACTGCTTGTCCTTTTCAGAAACTACCAAACTGATTAACTGTGAATCTGTATCAATCAATGTCGTAACAGCTTCAGCATTGTCCACGAAGATAGGAGCTCTAATTCCGAAGTGTTCCGTCAGAGTGTTGATGATATCGATGCCGACATTGATTCGTGCTGCATTGTTCAGACCGCTTGAATAGGGAACTCCGTCAAACGTCGTCTCACAGATTTCTTCGATGCCACCATTAATGTTCGTTTTAAAGAGATTGAACCGGGCATACTTGAATTTCGAGTTAATCTTTTCAGTAAGTAATTCAACTTTCGAACGGATAAATTCTTCTGTAAGGAACAGTTCGCCTTCCAACTTCTCAAACTCTGTTGCCAGCTCTTTTTGCTGTTCTTCGAGTTCGGCAATGCGTTTTTCGGATGCGACCACTTGTGCTTGCTGTGCAATTTGAGCATTAAGTTCGGTACGATTAGTACGAAGACTAGCAACTTCTTTTTCGACGCCAGCAACAGACTCCTGAGCGTTCTCTTTGAGTGACTGGATTTCTTCATTCAACCTCGCTAGTTCCTGCAACTTAGATTGATATTTAGGATCTTGACGGGCATCTTTAACGGCTGATCTAAGCGCGTCTAGTTCGGTTGATAGTTTTGATACAGCTTTTTCTTTCTTGTCGATTTCGGACTGAATGGCGTCTGTATTGATAGATTGCTTCTTGATGTTTTCGAGAAGATCTACCTTCTGATCCGCAATCGCCTTACCGTTTCCGTTAATTCTTCCAAGTTCCTCTGATTTTTTTAGATTAAAAGCTGCTAACGCCCTTTCTCTAACCGCTGTAACTTCCGTTTCCGGTAATGATTGGTTGCAAGTCGGACACACACATTCGGATTCATGTGTAAAAGTTAATGCGTCGTAGGTGTTCCATTCCTCACGAAGTTTGACTAGTCGTTCGTCAAGAAATGCAACCTCTTCTTTGTTCATTTTTATGCGATGGTCAATATCTTCTTTTTGACGTTTAAGAATAGAAATATTTGATTGTTCTTCTTGGATTTTCGCCTGTACCTGGTAACCCTTATCAACCGACTCAGATTCAAGGTCACGCTTGATAGCTTCAAGATCCATTTCAACTTGCCTTAACTCATTTTGTTTACCGGTAATGGCCGAACCGTTTTTAATGTTGTTGATTTGCGTGGCGTTTTCATCCAGTTCCTTTTCAATCGCCGTGATTTCTCTTACTATAGAAGGAACATCAATGTTTACTTCCGGTAATGAGTTGTTGATTTCGTCGATTCGTACTGGAATCTTATCAAGCTCTTTATTGATTTCAGCCCGACGTGCAGCAATTACTTTCCTATGGTCCTCAATGGTGCGACCTTTAAGGATGGTTGGAAGGTCTTTCAATGCGCTGTTGAATGCAAGGACATCTACCTCTTCAACGTCGCCGCATACTTCAAGCAGTGTCGCTCTACGGTCCTGCCACTTAAGATTTTCATTGAAAAATGTTGGTGAAGTTAGAAGTTTGAATACGTCTTCTTTTACGATGGAATCCACTTTGTCTTGATACTCACCTTTTTTAGACGGAACCCCATCGATGAAATAATTTGTAACATGTCCGGAAAATTCAGAGACTGGAGCACCACGTCTTCTTGTCCATTTCTCCGCATATACTTTTCGTAAAGTGAGAGGACTGCCGTCAATCCGGAAAACAGCTTCAACCTCATGCTCCAGGTTGTTAATTTCTTTACCACTAACCAGTGTCTTGATTGCGAAATCCGCACGGTTGTTGCTGTCTTTGTTGAAAAGTAACCATACAAACGAGTCAAAGAGTGAGGTCTTCCCTGTGGCATTGTCACCAAACACCTGAATGTCCACACCTTGTGCTCCGAGGTCAAACTTCTTGATACCTTTGAAGTTTTTCAACGTTAAATTCATCAACTTTACTTGTTTCATCATTCTTCCTCCTCTTCGCAATGAATTGCTTCTAATGGTTGATTCTTTTTGAAATAACCTTCCGACTTCGATTGGCCCCATTCCTTTTCCGTGTATTGAAATGCCCAATTATTATCGTACGTATCGATCATTGCCTGCCGTGCTGTTTCACCATCTTGCGCATAGATCACTTGGTGCCTATCCGAATATGGGGGCATTATGCCAAAAGTGAATATGTGTTTCTCCAAAATGGTCCCTCCTTGTCATTTAATGGGTACTGCGCTAAAATAGCGGTAAGTTAATTATTCAGAACCCCGAATCCGCTGTTGTCGCAGCGGTTTTTTTATTTTGCTTCGTCGAACCGGATAATTTCAGCAGTCTTGCGAAGTGAATAGACACTCAAGTTACGACCCCATGCTCCTTCAAAATTCTCCATTGCCACTAATGCGCTATCTTCGTCAGTATGGATGATGTATGGATCGGACTCTGTCACTAGTTTGACTTCCCACTCCCATGATTTTTTCTTCATTTCTCTTCACCACCTTTTTGCTCTAATTGCCACGTCGCATACTGCCACATCGTTCCGAGCACGAATGCAAGAACCGGTGCAAAGTAGAGTACAATTTCACCTTTTTCCGCTAATGTCAGCATTCTGATTCTCCTTTCTGTTAATAGATGGTTGAATCCCATCAAGGTGTCCAGGGTACGAGTAACCAGCTCGATTGGAAGGAAATTATTCAATGGCTCCTGGACACTTTGATAGGAGCCAAGGCTCCGTATCTGTGTTATAATGTTGTTAAGAGATAGTTTCAAAAGTTCGTCGGCTGACATTACAGTGTCTGTCGGTTTTTTTGTGTCTAAAATTCGGAATCAATTGGACTTGAATCCCTTTTGCTATCAACTTTTTGCGGAGTTGTTGCATTTTACTTTTCTTCATTTCGAACCTCCTATTAATCTGTTAAAAGAATTTCACAAGACCGATTACTCCAGGCATGGTGCTTAATATTTTTGCCAGTATCGTCAAACCGTCTACTCCGCATATAAAAGCAACGAGTACATCTTGCGAATGTGTGAGCGATGCCCAATTTTGAAACAAAGACATGTTAGGTTCTTTTTTACCATTTTCGAATCTCGACACGTCAGCTTGCTGAATATGCAGCTCGTGCGCTAATTCTTCCTGGTTGAAACCAGCTCGTTCCCTGCAAGCTTTTAAAATTGTTCCGTATTCCACTTAATCACCCCCTTTTTATGTCAAATTGACATAGGGAATCTCTCAAACCTGTTATATAGTTAACTTGTGAGAGAGACCCCTCCTTACAACCTCTAAGCCCTCGATTTACAAACTCCCAAAATTTCGTTATACAAGGGGCTTGCCCGCCCCTCTTCGTTTTACTCCGCCAGTCTTAAATGCTGTTGACCATTCAACTTTTTGATTTCCAACCTCAAAGCTGTGTCTGGCGACCACTCTTGGATAAATTGCAACGATTCCTCAAACCGAACCTTCGGCAATTCTCCGTATCTAGGAATCTCGAAGTACTTTTTGAAGTCTCTCCAAAATTGTTGAAATGCCTTTCTACCAATCTCCTTGTATGCTGCTGATTCAATCCCACCTAAGCATTGCATTACCTTGCCGCGAGCATTTGCGCCGATACGCTGCTCTTGTGGTCCATTAATCCGCATGTGATCCTTCAAATACTTCACGTCCGTTTCGACTACATCTAAGCGTCCTTCTTGTTCGAGTGCTGTTTGTAACAGTAGTTTTGTATTGCTAGGTTGCGCAAATTGCTTTTCCATTACTTCGAACTTACTCACATAAGCTGCAGTAAACAGAACACCTTTCTCACCGGTCATCTTATTAGCGACCATATGGCAGCCCTTTTTAGTAAGAAGAAAGCTCGGCAATGTCCGACCAGTTGAATCTTCGTACGTACTTTCTATGAAAAATTCGCTGCGGGTGAAACCACCCTGAGTCAAATACTGTAGATAACCGCGAATACTTTTTAGTAATGCGTTATGTTCACGGTCAACCATCTCTGCAACATCCCGACTCTCTGTAACTAGTTGATCATTAATAGAGACTACTTTTAAATTGTTCATTGAGCATTCCTCCTTTTCTGTTTCCTGCCTTTACCCAACTTTGAAATAACCTGTGTTACTCTCAACCCAAGGCGTATGCTTATCTATCCACTCAAACAGCCTATCCGTCCGAATTAATATGCCCGCTTCTCTGCAGACAGGGAAATCTGGTCTACCCATTAATTCAGTCGCTTTCCATGAACTAATTCGCAACACAGCCATCATTTCTTTTCGAGTGAGTAGCGGTGGAAGTTCATGCATTGTGGTTGAATCTTTCAAGTTTCCCTTCATTCCTTCAAGCAACTTAGGAAGTAGTGCCTCCGCCAACTTTTCGTAGTCGAATTCCATGGTTAACATATTCTTTCCCCTCTCTTCCTTCACACCCACTAATCAAAGTTCGAAGTCTTGGCGTAACCAATTGGCGTGGCTCCCTTCTAGAAGAAGATCTTGGCCGACTCCGCTCGTTCGAACGCTGATTGTTGGGTGTGAGGTTCATATTTTAAACAACATTTCTATTATTCTTCAATTCGCGGCTTTCATCCTCAAAAAAAATGGTCCAATGGAAATCGAATACGTTAGCAATTCTTTTTGCGTTAGCTACCGTTGCACCTCTTATGCCAGATTCAATGCTACCGTACGTAGCTCTAGCCATTCCACACTTTTCAGCTGCCTCTGCCTGAGTTAGTTGTGCGCCTTCTCTAATCTCTTTTAACCACTCTCTCATATTTCAACACCTCAATTCTTCATTTCGTGGTTTGGTTCTAACCCAAATATAAACCACGTATAGTGGCATGTAAACAATTAATTCTTCTTTTTGAAGAATTATGTATATTCTTCTTTATGTAGAGTTACAATATGATTACTAATAACGAAGGTGAGTGCATATGGAGTTCAAAGACCGTTTAATAAGTTTAAGGAAAGACACTAACCTGCTCCAGGTTGATATGGCGAAAAAAATAGGTGTTGCCAGAGCGACGTATGGCGCATATGAACAAGGTACCAGGCAACCAGATTTTGAAATATTGCAAAGGATTGCTGATTTCTTCGAAGTTCCGACCGACTATTTACTTGGAAGAAGCAACGCTAAAAGTAATCCAGAAAAAGAATTATCTAAAGATGAAAAAGACATAGCAAAGCGGATAAAGAAGATAAAGAAAAATTTATTAGAAGGCAACGACGATGGTGGTGGATTGAACTATATGGGAGAACCTATGAGTGATGAAGCTATTGAGTCGCTCTTAGAAGCGCTCGAACACGCTGAACGTATAGCGACTTTGGCGAACAAAAAATACACCCCTAAAAAATACAAGGGATAATCTCATGGGGGTTAGTTGATGTGGATCAAAGAGATTGTTGAAAGTTTAGTTGAAAAGTATGACACCAATGATCCATTTAAAATTGCGACCGCTAAGAATATTTATGTTTTTGAGCAAGACCTGCATGAAGAAATATTAGGTTTTTACAAATATATTAGAAGAAACAAATTCATTTACATTAACTCGAATTTGGGCGAAGAACAAAAAATCTTTACTATCGCTCACGAATTAGGTCATTCTGAGATTCATCACAGATTAAATACTCCTTTTTTAAAAAGAAAAACTCTTTTTTCTACAGATAAAATAGAAACCGAAGCAAACATATTCGCGGTTGAACTGCTGTTGCCAGACAGAGTGATTTACGAACATAAGGATGAAAATTTAACATTAAATGAGATAGCTAATATTTATAGCGTGCCTTCTGAGGTCGCGCATCTAAAGAATTTACGGAATGTTCGTTGAGTCGCAGGAGGGATTATATGAGGAATAGTTATTTAGCAATTGTAGCCATATTTATTTTATTACTTTCGGCTTGTAGTGAATCAGCAAGTGATGTACCTGATGAACCGGTATTAGACGTAGAACAGTTCTCGTTAGTAAACCAAACTTTTGTAAAAGAAAAACTCGGCGAACCAAATTCTATTGACACATGGAGTCACCAAACTCCATCTACAGGGGCGAATAACGCTTTAACAACACTGGACTACGATTGGGACGGATATTATTCAGAATTTCATTTTGATGATAAGGATCGGCTAATCAGAATCAATATTTATTCCAGTGATAATGAAAACTCCGAGTTCAAGAAAACTACTTTCGAAAATTTATTAAAACAACTACACATTACTACCGGAAAAAATTTAACGAAGGTTGCAGACACAGGTGTAGCTTGGAGATATGAACGAGTATCAGAAAAAGTGGATGAGGTTTGGGCTATCGGCAATACTAATAATGATGGGTTCGATGTTATCAAAGTATCTTTTGATGTAAGGCCTTTTAAGTAGCATTACCGCCCTACTCAGGGCTTTTCTTTAAACCACCAAAAGAACATATATTCGCCAAAGGAGCTGATGCTAGGGAAATATAACTTACTAAAAAGCTTTTTCAAGGAGGGGCATCATGAAGTGTGTACAGTTGGATAGTGGCGTTTGGGAATGTGTTGCGGATGGACCGAGGGATCCTGTGACAAATAAACGGAATCAGGTACGAAGACGCGGAAAATCTAAAGGCATCGCTAAAAAGAAGGTTGAGGAAGAGGTTAAAAAGCAAGAGGACCACGGCGTAAGCAGTAAGAAAAACAAGAATGTAACATTTGAACAGGTTGCGTGGGAATGGCTTGAAGTATATGCCTTAACGGGAGTTAAGGACAGCACAATCAGAAATCGTAGGTCGTCAATAAGAGTGCACTTAAGATATATCGCAAAATCGAATGTAGCGACTATCGATACACGTCAGCTACAAGGAATATTTGTCGATCTATTTAAACAAGATTTATCGAGATCTTTAATGGAAAACGCCAAGGTGACGTTGAGTTCCATTTTTAAGTATGCCGTAGAACATAAATTACGTGTGGATAATCCTGCCACCGCCATTGTGATTCCCAAAAAGCGTTTGACGGTCGAAGAGATAGAAAATTCAACAGTCGAAGAAAAATTCTTTGAACGCTATGAACTTGAGGAATTTTTACAAAAGTGTTTGACTGATGGGTTACCCAACGATAAGGAGTGGTTTTACTTACTAGCTTTTTCTGGAATGCGCGTAGGCGAACTTTGCGCTTTAAAATGGACAGACATTAATACCGAAGACAATACAATACGCATTACCAAGACGCTAGACATGCCTGATCATAACATGCGTAAGTTTAAAATCACCCCACCAAAAACAAAAGCAGCCATCCGTACAATTGATGTGGATGAAAGCATACTGGTGATGTTGAAAACGCATAAAGTGTTGCAAGCGAAAATTAGAATTGGTACACGAAAAGGCATTGTGGACTATCACGAGGGCAATTTTGTGTTTTGTCGTGAAAATGGATATCCGTATTCCAGTCGATTTATTTACGAAAGGATTATCCGGCTCATCAAAATGACAAGCATCCCCAAAATAGAAGGGCCTCACATCTTGAGACATACACATATTACTATGCTTGCAGAGGCTGGTGTCGACTTAAAAACAATTATGGACCGAGTAGGTCATGAAGATTCGAAAACCACTATGGATATCTATACGCACGTCACAGAAAAAATGAAAGAAGATGCCACCGCCAAAATGAAAATTCGGTACGGCGACATCTTAAATTTAACTATTCCAAAGGGAAATGTGATAGAAATGTGATTTTTCGTGTCCCCGAAGGTTTATAAAGCCCTATAAACGTTGATGCAACAACGTTTATGTTCAAATCATCCATTATGCCACTTATACATCCAAAGCACACCAGACTTCAACAATCGTGCGATACGGCCAGTTACGGTGCGGTCAGCAAGATATGCAAATCCTTGCTTTTTACCAAGGGATCCGAGGAAACCTTTGAGTTTAATTTCCGGCATTGTCTCCGGTAACGGTTCGTTGTTCCAAACGTTACGTAAGATGCGTACAATCTGCTCTGCCTGTTCCTCTGCTACTTGTGCACTTGGCGCATAAGGAAGCGCCGCGCAGTCTCCTACGATGTAAACATCATTAAAATCAGGCAACTGGTGATGCATGTTGAGTACAACTCGACCAGAACCATCTTTTTCCGTAACAATGTTTTCCACAGGTGCCACAGGACGAATCCCAGCTGTCCAGACCACTGCATCGACCATTATAGTTTCTTCATGATTATAAAGGATTGTTGGTTCTACTTTTGTAATGTTAGAACTCGCAATGACGTCTACATTATGCTCGTCGAACCATTTCTTAACATAATTACTGAGTCTTTCAGGGAAGTCCCTCAAAATACGCGGGCTACGATCGAACAACTTAATGTTCAGATCCGGTCTGCTTTCCCGCAGTTCACTGGCAAGTTCGATTCCGCTTAAACCGGCTCCAACAATACCTATCGTTGCACCGCCACTAAGACCAAGGAGTTTTTCATAAGTAACCCTGGATTTACCTATCGTCTGAATGCTGTACGTGTATTCCGCAGCACCTGGTACGTCGTGATAGTTGTCTTCGCAGCCAAGCCCAATAACCAATTCGTCATACCTGATTTGCACGCCATCATCGAGATAAACACACTTCTCATCCGGCCTGATTTCAATAATTTCTCCGCCTACCACTTTCAATCTGTCATGTTCCGGAAGCGGAACTCGCACGACTGAATCCGAAACAGTTCCGGATGCAAGCGCATAAAATTCCGTCTTCAAACTATGGAACGGAGTCCTATCGACAAGTGTTATTTCGATATCATTCGGTAATTCTTTTGTTAATAAACGCAGCAATATACGCATATTTCCATATCCAGCACCTAATAATACAAGTTTCCTCATAATTCTTCTCCTTCGTAATACAGTAGTCCGTTGTTTTCCCATTTACGATTATATCAGTATGTGACAAGTTTCACAATATGTCACGGCAAGCGAAGCTTTATTCAATGTAAGTATCTTCTTATACATTGTAAGTTGCGACCCACAGGACGCTGTATATTTAAACAGCCTTCGGGTCGGTAATGTAGGATTATTGACGTGCGAAGAAAAAAAGAGTAGGATTTCAAATAAGTGAGGTGATCGTCGTGAATCCGATTGTCGAGTTTTGCATGAGTAATATTGCAAACAGTTCACAAGAAACATTTGAAAAGTTGGAGAAAGATCCAAATCTTGATGTTCTTGAATATGGTTGCTTAAGTTACTGTACAAAATGTTCAGATACGCTATACGCGATAGTCAATGGTGATATCGTCGAAGCTGATACAAACGACGAGCTGACTGAGCGTATTTATCAGTATATAGAAGACAATCCGCTCTTTTGAGCATTATGGCTAACCGCCTATTTCAGGCGGCTAGCCTTTTTACATTCCCCACTCAAGCAATGTCCGGTAAGAATAAGTCGGTTTCTGTAGTTTCAATGATACTTCTCCCGGTGATGTTACTCCGCCCGCAACATGCACCGTATCGATGCCGAAGCGGATTCCAGCTTGTATATCAGTATCGTAGTTATCACCGATCATTACCATTTCTTCTTTTCGAAAGCCGCCTTCTACCTGAATGAATTCAAGCATATGTGGCTCTGGTTTACCCACAAATACTGGTGATATGCCTGTTGCATTTTCCATCAATTTCACGAATGATCCATTCCCCGGGACAAGCCCTCTCTCCGTGGGAAATGCTTTGTCACTGTTCGTTGCGATGAAGTGCGCACCTGCTCGAATAGCAAGGCAAGCATCAGCTAATTTCGCATAGGTCACACCCCGGTCAATCCCCATGACAACAACATCTGGATTCTTCGCTGTTATCTCTATCCTTTCAGATGCTATCGCTTCTTCCAAACCTTTTTCACCAATCATCATGACATTCGCACCATTATAATTTTCTTTGCAGTATTTTGCTACAGCAATTGCGGATGTCATGATGCGGTCAGGATCTGCTTTTATTCCGAATGAATCCAGTTTCTCCTGAAGTTGCACGCGCGTCATTGAAGAATTATTCGTTATAAAATAAGGATCAATTCCATTTTGTTGCATATTTCCAACGAAAGAGACCGCTTCCGGAATAGGTTCAATCCCACGGTAAACAGTTCCATCTAAATCAAGACAAATTGCTTTGTAATTATACATAGTCATTTTTCTTCCGGTAAGAAGGCAGAGACTGGGCCAAGCTCATTTTCAAGATAATGGCGCACTTTGTTTGGGAACGCAACGAGTTGATCCATAGAAGCGTTCAATACTTCGATTATCGTCTCAGCATCCACTTTAGTAAATTCACGGACGATCATTTTCCTAAGTTCAATTACCTGTTTTAATGGACCAGCCATTTCTGATGTGACAACACGTTCGTCTTCCATAATGTCAATAATATCTTCATAACTCCCTGGATCTCGCATAATAAAACCATCAATCATCGTATTTCCAACGTCAATAATCGATTCGATGATGACATTCGCTATCCTTTCAAGCGCAAGTGTATGGATGGTATCCGCCTGCCAGCCATTTTCATTTCCATACAATTCAAGTAAACTTTCCATATGATTTAGTGATTCACTAATTTGGTTTCGGTCAACAAAATACATGGACTTTCCCTCCTGATTGTTCAACTATTTTCAATCAATGATACCATATTTACGATAGTAGATTTGTTGAAATACATATATCACATTGAATTCGCTTCGGCGCTCGGGATGCCTAACGATCATTAACGCCGTGCGACCAATCATATATCACACTAACCGATCATTAGCGCCGCGCGACCAATCATATACCCACGCTAACCGATCATTAGCGCCGCACGACCAATCATATATCACACTAACCGATCATTAACGCCGCACGACCAATTATATACTCACGCTAACCGATCATTAACACCGCGCGACCAATCATATACTCACGCTAACCGATCATTATCACCGCGCGACCAATCATATACCCACGCTAACCGATCATTAACGCCGCACGACCAATCATATATCACACTAACCGATCATTAACGCCGCACGACCAATTATATACTCACGCTAACCGATCATTAACACCACGCGACCAATCATATATCCACGCTAACCGATCATTAACACCGCGCGACCAATCATAACCGCACGCCTAACGATCATAAACACCGAAGTCTTTACGTTAATTATCACCTTTCCAAGATTATCCAAAGGTCGAGATTCTTATAATTCACCATACAAAAAAAGACCCGCGGGTAGATTCAAGATCCACACGCAAGTCCAGTTATTCAGGTGCTTCGGGAGTTTCAGCTTCTAGCTTAACCCGCCCCGATTTTTTCAAAACGAAATAAGCACAGCCAAAATTACAGTATTCGTAGAGATAATCCTGTAATGTGCTGATTTTAGTTTCATACGTTGCTTTCTGGTTTGTGTCCTCGAAAAACCCTTTTAAACGGAGTTGTCCGTATCCCCAGTCCCCAAGTATGTAGTCGTATTTGAGGAGAACGTCACTGTATCTCGCAAGCAAAGCCTCTTCATTAAATCCCTCACGGTAGTCTGTTAGTATATCAAACTGCCAGTTTTCTAAAATTATCATTCAACTTTCACCGCCAATTTAGCTTTGCAGTGTTGTTTCAAGTTGTTCATCACCTTGACGCTGCCTTTCTTTTGCAGCCGCGTTCACCTGTTCATCAGCATGATAACTCGAACGTACGAGCGGACCTGCTTGACAGTGTGAGAACCCTTTGGACATTGCAATTTTTCTCAACTCGCCAAATTCTTTTGGCGAATAATACTTCTGTACTTTTAAATGTTTTTTACTAGGCTGTAAATACTGGCCTATTGTCATTATATCAACTTTATGCGCAATAAGGTCATCCATTGTCTCGAGAATTTCTTCATATGTTTCACCAAGACCAAGCATCAAAGAAGATTTTGTAGGAATATCAGGTTGCATTTCTTTTGCACGTAGCAAAAATTCAAGGGAACGATCATATGTTGCACGCGCACGAACCCTTGGTGTTAGGCGACGTACCGTTTCGATATTGTGATTTAAAATATCTGGTTTAGCATCCATTAGTCGCTCTAAATTCTCATAAACGCCACCCATATCAGAAGGAAGTACTTCCACTGTGGTGAATGGGTTTTTTCTACGTATGGCACGGATTGTTTCCGCAAATACCGCAGATCCTCCGTCTTTCTGATCATCACGTGCTACCGCTGTGACCACTGTATGCTTTAAATTCATAAGCGCAACAGAGTCCGCAACACGTTCTGGTTCTGCAAGATCTAGTTCTGTTGGCAAGCCTGTTTTAACGGCACAAAAACGGCATGCACGTGTACAAACTGCACCAAGAATCATAAATGTAGCCGTACGACGCTCACCCCAACACTCATGGATATTTGGACAACGAGCTTCTTCACATACGGTATTTAAATTATTCTCACGCATCATTTTTTTAAGGCCTGTATAGTTATCATTCGTATTTAGCTTGATTTTTAACCAATCGGGTTTTCTAACATGTTCCACTTTGTTTCCCTGGTCAGGTTTGCATGACACGACGACCGACTCCATTCCTACAAACTTTTAAAACGTTTTCACTACTGTTGCCAATGTATCATATATTCAGACTTCAAACAACCGTCTCTATGGTCTAATTCGATTAGCCTCACAATTATCACAACAAAAGCGCTAGAGACTGAACGTGGTATGGCCCGTTTCTCAAATTATCCTGTTCAAAATTTTATAGTTTCCTAATCTACAAAAAAGACGGAGCTGAAAAAGTCCGCTATTAAAATTGCAACTGCAAGTTTCCATTGTAAACGCTTCGACGGTTAGTGGATGCCTTCCGCGATAAGTCAGGCTGAAACCCCATTGCTGGGAGAAGAATTGAACTGCATCGCTCCGACTCCCCGGTGTCCAGTTACTGGACACTTATAAGGCGCCTATGCTGATTCTACCTACGTACTTCACTGAGTCACTAAAAAATAATTAGTCCCATAAAAAGAGCATTTCCCCGATATTTTTGGAGAAACGCTCGTTTTATTGTTTTTTTATTAAAGAGACTAATTCTAAGCGGTGTACCGATAATTTCAACTCAAGAAACGTTATAGCTCAAGCCATTTATGGTGATTTACGATTCGGTTATGCCAAAAAACAATCTTACCAAGCACTACCTATTTCCAATTAATGGCCGCCCAGGTAAGCGTTCTTAATTTCTTCACTCGCGCGCAATTCTTCAGCAGTCCCCGAAAGAATAACACGACCCGTTTCAATAACATACGCCCGGTCAGCGATGGATAATGCCATATTAGCATTTTGCTCTACGAGGAGAATCGTTGTTCCCTCTTGTTTAATATCCTTGACGACTTGAAAAATCGTCTTGACCATTAGTGGAGCAAGGCCCATTGAAGGCTCATCCAACAACAATAGTTTCGGTTTTGCCATGATAGCCCGCCCCATCGCCAACATCTGCTGCTCTCCGCCGGACAAGGTTCCTGCTGACTGCTTACGCCGTTCATGTAAGCGCGGAAAAATCTCATATACTTTTTGAAAATCCTGCTGAATACCTGCTTTATCTTTTCTTAAAAAAGCACCTAATTCAATATTCTCTTCAACACTCATATCAGCAAACACTCGTCTTCCTTCTGGTACGTGGGAAATTCCTGCTTTTACAATTGCTTGGGCTTGCTTACCCGCTATTGAATCATTCAGATACTCAATAGTTCCTTGTTTAGGTTTCAATAAGCCTGATAGCGTTTTAAGCAACGTACTCTTCCCAGCCCCATTCGCACCAATCAATGTAACAATTTCGCCTTCATCTACATGTAAAGAAACACCTTTAAGCGCATGGATACTGCCATAATAGACATTTAGGTTGTCAACTTTAAGCATACTCATTCGTCAACTTCCTCCCCTAAATAAGCCTCAATTACTTTCGGATTATTACGAATTTCTTCAGGAGTTCCTTCAGCAAGAAGGACACCATGATCCAACACGTAAATTCGTTCACAAATCCCCATTACCAAATTCATATCATGTTCAATTAATAAAATGGTTAGATTAAATTTTTTACGGACAAATGCGATTAACTCCATAAGCTCTTTTGTCTCTTGTGGGTTCATCCCTGCAGCTGGTTCATCGAGCAGTAACAACTCGGGGCCAGTGGCTAATGCGCGTGCAATTTCAAGCCTCCGCTGCTTCCCATATGCCAGATTCTTTGCATCTTCGTCTCTATATTTATCTAATTGAAAAATCTTGAGGAACTCCATTGCTTTTTCTTCCATTTCTTTCTCCCCTGAAAAATGGGATGGAAGGCGTAGCATAGAACTTAGAACTGAATGCTTCGCTAACGAGTGATAAGCAACTTTAACATTATCCAAAACGGATAGTTCATTGAACAACCGAATATTTTGGAACGTCCGGCTAATTCCTCTCCGCGTTACCTGATAAGGAGCCATTCCATTAATGCGTTTCCCTTTGAATAAAATGTCACCTTCTGTAGGTGTATAAACACCTGTCAATAAGTTAAAACTCGTAGTCTTACCTGCTCCATTAGGACCAATTAGCCCAATTAGCTCACCTTGATTGATTTCCATATTGAAATTCGAAACTGCTTTCAGCCCGCCAAACTGTATACCGACATCTTTCACCCTAAGTAACGGTTCACTTGTCATGTTGGCTGCCCCCTTTCGAACCTCTCCACAATTTGAAGTAATCCGTTATTTCCATCGTTCCCATTAAACCTTTTGGACGATAAAGCATGACAACAATAAGTACAAGACTATAGATGATCATGCGTGTTTCAGGATAATTTTGCAAGAACGTAGAAACGATTGTCAATAATATCGTTGCAACAATTGCTCCTGATAAACTTCCTAATCCGCCCAATACAACATAAATCAAAATATCAATAGATTTTAAGAATCCAAAGTTTGAAGGCTGAATGATATAAAAGTTATGTGCATACAAAGCGCCCGCTACTCCAGCAAAGAAAGCACCAATTGCAAACGCTAACACCTTGTAATACGTTGTGTTAATTCCCATGGCATCCGACGCAATCTCATTCTCTCGAACTGAGATGCACGCACGACCATGTCTTGAATTTGTAAAGTTAACGATGACTACTATTGTAATGAAAAGACAGATAAACGCAGAGGTCCATGTAGTTAAATGTGTTACTTGCATCCCCGCTGCTCCGCCGACATAATCGATATTCAAGAATACAATTCGAATGATTTCTGCAAATCCAAGTGTGGCAATCGCTAGGTAATCGCCGCGCAGCCTTAAACTCGGAATTCCTATTATTAACCCTGCAATTGTAGCAATAACTCCTGCTGCTAAAATTGCAACTGGAAAGGGAAGATTTAATTTCATCGTCACGATTGCTGAAATGTACGCACCAACCGCTAAGAATCCAGCATGACCAAGTGAAAACTGTCCTGTGACACCAATTACTAAATGTAAACTGACAGCTAACATAATATTAATTGACATAAAGATTAGTATATTAGAATGGAAATCATTCAATACTCCTACATTGAGGAGAACTTGAATAACTGTATAAGCGATTAAGGATGCAGCAACAAATGACCAAAACTGTTTTGACTTTTTCATAACATTTTTTCACCTACACTTTCTCACGTGTATTTTTACCAAAGAGCCCCGACGGTTTGAAGATGAGGATTAAGATCAATATGACGAATGCCGCAGCATCTCTCCATAACGAGAAGCCAAGCGCACTGACAAATGTCTCTACTACTCCAAGCACTAGTCCTCCAGCCATGGCTCCAGGAATAATTCCAATTCCACCAAGGACAGCAGCAACGAATGCTTTCAAACCAGGAATAATACCCATTAATGGGTCGATCTTTGTATAATAAATACCGAAAATAACGCCCGCTGCACCAGCCAAAGCTGATCCAATCGCAAACGTAGCCGAGATTGTGTTGTCGACATTAATCCCCATAAGCTTAGCTGCTTCAGCATCATAGGAAACAGCTCGCATCGCTTTTCCGATTTTCGTTTTATGTACGACAAATTGAAGAATGATCATTAATGTAATAGAAACAGAAAGAATTAAAATTGATTGACTGCTAATTTGAGCTCCGAAAAAATCAAATGATTTATTGCGCAATACTTCCGGATAGGCTTCGGGTTGAGCTCCACGCATATAAATAACACCATTTTGAATTAGAAGGGAAACTCCGATGGCAGTAATCAAAGCCGCAATTCTAGTCGCAGTCCGTAATCTTTTATAGGCGATTCGTTCAATAAGAACACCAATAATCGCACAGGAAGCCATTGATAATAGTAAGGCAGGGATGAATCCAAGACCCCAACCAGCAATGGAATAATACCCAATAAACGCACCAATCATAAAAATTTCACCGTGTGCAAAGTTAATAAGTTTTATGATCCCATAGACCATTGTATAGCCCAGTGCAATTAACGCATAAATGCTTCCGAGTGAAATACCGTTTATTAGCTGTTGTAACCATTCCATGAACTATTCACTCCTTTTCCAGCTTTAAAGTAGGGATTAAAAAAGGAATGAAGGGAGGACATCCTCCCCCATTCCTGTAGTTTTAATTAAGGATTGACTTTTATTTTGAAGACTTGTTCGCCATCTTTGTATTCAAGAACAGTAGCTGATTTAATTGGGTGATGGTTTTCATCTACCGAATACAATCCAGTTACCAGTTCAAGATCTTTTGTTTCAGCTAGAGCATCTTTAATCTTCACAGAGTCTGGACCACCTGCACGTTTGATAGCATCAGCTAATAGATAAACTGTGTCATACCCAAGTGCATTAAATGCATCAGGTGATTTACTATATTTGTCATTGAACTTTTTGTTGAAGTCTTGAATGATGCCATCAGGATCTTCAGATGAATAGTGATTTGTTGTAAATGTGTTATTTAAAGCTTCTGCACCAGCAAGTTCAAGCAAAATTGGAGAATCCCAACCATCTGCGCCCATAAGTGGAACTGTAATGCCCATTTCGCGAGCCTGTTTAACAATCAATCCAACTTCTTCATAATAGCCAGGGATGAAAATAAATTCAGGATTTGCTGCTTTAATACGCGTAAGAGTTGAACGGAAATCAGAGTCTTTAGCTACGTAAGATTCTTCAGCAACAATTTTACCGCCTGCAGCTTCAAAGTCTTTTTTGAATGATGATGCAAGACCTTTTGAATAATCGCTTGCATTATCGGAGAAAATTGCTACGTTTTTAACCCCTAGATCGTTCGCTGCAAAGTTTGCTGCAACCGTTCCTTGGAATGGGTCAATGAATGACGTACGGAATACGAATTCATTAACATCTCCGTTGTCTTTAACCGTTACGTTCGGGCTTGTTCCAGATGGACTAATAATTGGCGTCTTTTTGCTATTTGCAATTTCAGCCTGTGCAACAGTAGCACCACTTGTAGCAGCTCCGATGATTGCAACTACTTTATCCTGATTAATTAATTTTAGTGCTGCACTCGTTGCTTCCGCAGGTTCAGACTTGTTATCAACTTTTACAAGTTGAATTTTCTTGCCGTCAATTCCGCCAGCTGCGTTAATTTCATCAACCGCAAGTTCAATACCTGAAAATTCCGAGGTACCGTAAGAAGCAACAGCACCAGTTAATTCAAGGTTGACCCCGATTTTAATCGTGTCGCCGCCCTTAGATCCACCCGAGCTTCCTTCTTCAGCTTCGTTCCCTGCACCACATCCTGCCAACAATCCGACTACAAGAGCCGAAGCGGCAAATACACTTGCAAACTTTTTCAATTTCATATCAAATCCCCCTTTTCATTGATATTTCAGTCATTTTAAATCATTCAAATCGAACGAGTACTGACAAATGATTTAGCATTCCGAAAGATATCATTTTATTCCTAATTACATATTCATTGCAAAAAAATTCTATTCCGCGAATAAGTCTTGCGATTACAAAAAAAATTGGGTAGTCAATATCATCCTTTCCTAACACTTTTAATCAACCATTGTGTAGAAGTTCACCATTTTCTGACTTCGTTAGTCTTATCGCCTAGTATATATACCTATCAGACTATTGTCAAAACATTTTTTATTAGAAAACTATTTCAGACATAATAAAGAAGCGGTGAAATTTTTCACCGCTTCTCATCATTTACTATTATAAAGACTGCTGTACTACTTCTTTTTTAGCTTTCATCGTCCAGATAGAAAACAATACTACAAGAATAACAATGACGCCAACTAGACCAATCCATACCGAACCTGTGATTCCTAGAATGACGTAGCCCATTGAAGCCACTATCGCACAGATTAACGCATAAGGAAACTGTGTGGAAACGTGGTCAATATGGTTACATCCTGCACCTGTAGAAGATAGAATTGTCGTATCAGAAATTGGTGAAGAGTGATCACCGAATACTGCTCCTGCAAGAACTGCTGCAAGCGCAGGGAGTAACATTTCCGGAGCTGCGTCAATCATGATTGTTCCAGCAATCGGGAGGAGAATACCAAATGATCCCCATGAACTACCTGTTGAAAAGGCCATAATACCCGCAAGGATGAACATGATGACTGGCAGGAATGAAACCGGTATATTTGATTTCAATACAAGGTCAGATAAGTACATTCCAGTTTCCAGTTTTGCGATTAAGAACGATAGTGACCAAGCAAAGAGAAGTATCAAAACAGGCGGCATCATTGCCTTGGATCCGTTAATAAATGCACTACCAATAAGGGAGTAGCTTGCCGTTTCGTTTTTTTTCATCTGCGTCATATACAAAATCATTGCAAGTAACGTGGCTGAAATACCTCCTAATAGTAGTGCTAGCGAAACATTTGTATTTTCAAAGATCGACAAGACGTTCATCGATCCACCCGCTAAATAGCCTGTCCAAATCATAACTGCAAATGTCACCGCAACAAGCGTGACGATTGGTGCGACCAAATCTCGAACGCGTCCATGTGCGTGTACTGGGAACTCTTCTTTTAGCTGACCTGGAATTGTTTTCTCAGGGTCAAATAATTGTCCTGTTTCCATAGCACGCTGTTCATGTTTCTTCATTTCGAAGAAATCAATATTCGTCCATGCAAGGAAGAACACCATTGCAAGTGTTGCGATAACGTAAAAGTTCATAGGTGCCATCATCACAAATGCTGTTAGTGGCGAATAGCTGATTGCTGCAGCACCACCAAATATAAGTGCAAGTTGTCCAATTAAAAATGCACCCCAACTTGAGATTGGAGATATTACACATATCGGTGCTGATGTTGAGTCGATGAAGTAAGCCAGTTTCGCTCTTGAAACCCGATGCTGGTCTGTAATCGGACGAGCAATTTGACCGACTGCCAATGCATTGAAATAGTCATCCACAAAAATAGCAATACCGAGAAACACTGTAAGCAATTTTGCTCCGCGTTTCGTTTTGATGTGACGCACTGCCCATTCTGCAAATGCTCTGCTTCCGCCAGACAAACTAACAAATGCAGTGATAACCCCTAATAGAAGAATGAAAAGGATGATATAAATATTCCCTGTATTCAGTCCACCATCCCAGAATGTAGCCTTAACTGACTCCCATAAATTCTTTAACGATTCAACAGGACCGAACGACGCTGCTAGCAGTGCCCCTGAGATTATACCTGTTCCAAGCGATAACAGTACCCGTTTCGTTGCAAACACCATAATAATTGCGATTAATGGTGGTAAAATCGATACCCATGTTCCTATCATCTACAATTCCTCCATTTAGTCGGGTTGAGGCCCTCTGTATAGGGGGAATAAAAAAAACGGCTACTAATTGCACTTAGTGGAGTGCATCAGGAGCCGGCTTTATCTACGTTTCGTTTGTTGGATAACTAATACTGCTTATCTAACTCACGACCTGTAGCTCATCATACATGTTCAAAAATGTATGACAGTGTTATCCCTATTCGGAATAACCCCAGCCTGATAGATCCTGACGATCTTATCAAACTTCGGCAAAGCTTCCTTTTACACACGGTCATCGGTGTCAATCTCGCGTGTGTGACTAATAAGCAATGCAGCCTCTACCCAATCGATATTTCAATTCTATATAACAATAACAGTTATCCATTTCATTTTCAAGTCTCTTGTCATTCCTTTGGCTGAGTAGGGGCAGGAACTTCAACGGATGGCGGATTTCCACCACCAGTCGTGTAGATTTGAGGCACTGTTGACTGGATAAGACCCATAGCTACTGGGATTTTTTGCGTTACTACACTTTGCTTTGTTGCTAGCGGCGCAATGATTTGGACATTTACTGTCAATAGTATATTTACTTCAACTACGGCATTGTTAATACCAAATTCACTAATTTTCGTATCCATTGTCGCTTGAACTTGACCTATAACATGGAAACGAATCGGTATTTTCGGCCCTAAGTTCCCTAGTAGTGGAATATTTGCCGCTTGAGCAAGGGGAACAAAAAAGACAATTCCTTCTTCACTTTCCATCGCCTGCGGATCAAATTCTATTTCATCTGTTGGTAATATATCAAGATTTCCTGCTTCAGCCTGTTGAAGATGGGACTCGACAAGTGCATGTATCTCCGATGAAGCCCTGTTGATTATTTCGGTGTTGAATTTAATCATCCCTTTAGAATCGCTCGGAACGTTTACAATGATATCCTCGATGTTTAGCACATTGGCAGTCCTTGAACTGATCGCTTTGTTGATAACATGAGATGCGATTTTTTGTGTCTGTACCTCTGCATATTGAACATAAATTGGAGCAAGCCTCGCATTGACAAAGTAAATAAAAAGGAAAATCGCAATAATAAATGCGGGAATAAGAAGAGGTAATAGTTTACGTTTCTTGTTCCTAGACTTTCTAGTAACCTGGCCGTGAAATCTCAAAACGACTCCTCCTGCTATACGTTATGCAGGAAGGGAGCCGTTCATTCTTTCAAAAGTGTAGTTCCGTACCAACCAAGCACATCCCTGATTAAATCGGGCATGTAATACTCTATTTCTGCATATTTAAGCGATGGGAAGAAAAATCCGAATGTGAACATATCCAATGTTGCAAGTGTGTATTTTTCGCCCGATACAACTTCTCGGTTGCCCGCAAAAAGCTGACCATATCTATTTTTATAAAGTCTTTCATGAATCATTGCGCCCATTAACGTGCCACGGAAACCAAGTCCTTTGATTTCAATTTGCGGCCACTCTTTCGTTAATGACAGCGCATAGACTTCTTTCAATTCCGACCCGTCCAGTGTAATGAGACATAAATTGATTGGATGAGGTAACAGTGAATGTAAATCTTCTTTTGTTACCCAGCCTTTATCTAGGCTACCTAAAAAGATTCCCGAGTTGAACATTGCACAATCGGCTTGCGAATACGCAATAAGTGCCCTGCCAAAGAAAGCGGACAGGGGACTTACATCAAACAGATTTTGCGGCAAATCGGTTGGATTATAAAATACATTCTCCTTCATAGCTTGTTTTCCAATTCCGATTAGATTATTAACTTTTATAAAATCCTCTTCTTCACTTTTGAGCGCTTCTGCTCTGAAAAGCTCCGCAGTCAATTGGTGCACCTTTTTGGTTTCAGCATCAAATTCCACCGTTACATGACCCACATACTCACCGTATTTTCCTGTCGCAGCCAAAAGGGTATTACCAATCAGTTTGCCTTCATGAAAAAGATGATGCGTGTGCGCACCAAAAATGACATCGATTGCAGGACATTCTACTGCTAGCTTTTCATCTTCATGTATACCCATATGTGATAGACAGACAATAATATCTGTTTCATCGGCAATGCTTTCTGCAACAAGTTTCAAATTTTCGCGTGGTGCCGTTACTTGCCAGCCTAGCTTCGAATAGAAGGCTTTATATTCTGCAGTAGCTCCTATGACACCAATTCTTGTCCCTTGCTCAGTGACGTAGATTTTATATGGCAACAACCATTTGGGACGGCTACCATCTTCATCGAATAAATTACTCAAGATAACATCAAACTTGGCTTCCGTATAGAGAGAATTCAATGCCTCTTTCGACATGGTAATTCCTTCATTATTACCTATTGTGATGGCATCATACTTCGCTTCATTCAACAATCGGATATTCCCTTGACCTTTCGTCCCTTCCGTATATGGATGAAAACGGTCAACGTGATCTCCGATGTCGAATAGATAACAAGCATTTCCTTCTATTAAATGGGCACGCTTTTTAGCACAAAGAAACCGGTTGATTTGCGGCCAACTTTCAAAATGACTATGGATATCATTTGTATGATAGAAATGAATTGTTTCAACCTTGTGATTCATATGTCACCCCATAAGTCCGTCAATAATCGATCTGACTCCAAGTAAGAGCAAGATAATTCGTAGTGCAACAACGAGCGATTCTGATTTCATCTTTTGATTTAGATGAGCACCTATTTTAGCACCAATATAGGCCGCCGGAATGACTGGAATCGTATACAGCCACGGTACATTGCCTAGAGAGATGTGCGTAATCGAGTTAACGAGAGCTGATAAAAATACCATAAACATGGATGTACCAACTGCGACATGCGGTGGAAATAAGAAAAGAAGAATCATTGCTGGTACTATGATTGAACCGCCACCGATACCGAAAAGACCCGATGCAAACCCGACGCCAAATGTTAGCAATAATGCAAACCAAACAGGATAGCCATAGACATACGTCTGGTTCTCCTTATCTGTAAACGTTCTTTCCTTTCCATTTTTCACAAACCAGCTGACAGGCTTCAAATATTTACGAACCAAGAGAAGTGTCGATAAAATTATAAGTAAAATTCCGAAGTAAAGATTAAAGGATGGTAAATCGAGTCCTTTATTCACGAATGCACCGATAAGAGTCCCGGGAACACTCCCTAAGAAAAAGATGAATCCACTTCTAAAATCAATTGTTTTCGTCTTCATATAAGAAATTGTCGACGCCAACCCCGTAAAAATCATCATGATGACAGAAAGTCCCACAACTGTTTGTGGTGTGATACCGTCGATTAAACCAAGATTAATGCCTACGAAAAGTGTAGCTGGTACTAGGATAATCCCACCACCCAACCCTACAAGAGCCCCTACAATTCCCGACGCTAGACCGATGACGGCCAATACGATAAATTCCATTACCATTCTCCTTCAAAAAAGTCGAGCTGCTTCGGCGTCAGACTTTCGTAGTTGATATTGAGCATTTTTTGAAAGCGTTTTGCATTTTGTGCAGCATGTCCGCCAGAATTATTGTTAAAAATGACAAAGACCTCTTCAGTTTCTTTTTTTAATTTTTGAACGGCTGACCGAATCTCGTCCAGCTCAGTTTCATTGTAGTTATACAAATATCTCACTTTGCGCCATGCTTTATCATCACCAGTTATGTTGCGCCATCCTGCAATATTACGCCCATGCAATCTAACAAGCACCTTATCTGGGCGAGTTGTGTTTGCTATCAGCGGAATACTTCCCTGCCCTGCTTGTGGTTCATCACACATCGAGTGGATTACGTTTAGCTCTTTCAAAAAAGACAGCGTCCCTTTTAGATAACCTGCTGAATACCACGACTGATGCCTAAACTCAACAGCAATATCGAATCCATGCAATTTAGCACAAACAAAGCGGATTTGCTCAACATTTTCTTTTGTACAATCAAACCACGGAGGAAATTGGACAAGAATCATCGCAAGTTTGCCTGCTTCTTGAAGCGGTGTAACCGATAGCCGGAATAGATTGTACATCTCATCCACAGAGGCATACGGGAGTTCACCCCGATGATGCCCAGTCATACCTTGATATGCCTTGACAATAAAGCGGAAGTTATCTGGTGTTTCTTCGATCCACTTGCGAATATTGCGCTCCGGCTGAATGGCATAAAAAGTAGCGTCCAGTTCGACGATTGGAAAGTGTGCACTATAATCAATTAGTTTTTCTTTCTTCGAAGAGGAAGAGTCGTATACGTCCGGATGGTCGCCCCAACCGGTCAATCCGATTTGGATCATCCCTCCGCCTCCTTTCAATTAAATCAGTACTACCATATTAACATATCTGAACAACAGAATTGGTGAGTTATGCCACCTAGTTAATTCTAAATAAGTAGTGCCTTATATCAAGTCTGTTGATTAACCATTTACTCGCATAAAATACGGGTGAGTAGGGCTTGATGTCTTTCATCTTCACTGGACTATTTTCGGTCCGCTTTCGGCTAACTATTCATCACAGATTTACTGAGGGGTCCTAGGATGGATAGAAGTGACTCCGTCACTTCTAGTCACACTCTTTTCAGTAATCCTGATTTGAATTGTTGCCTGTCGCGTACCTACAATGTTCAAGTGAAAAATGCTGTTATGTTTGAAAGGAACGAATAGATGACTTTCTATAGAGAGTGTAAGTTCCCGAAGATGCAATTTCGGGAACTTTTGCACGATGTACAATGCGTTTCTTGCTTACTTTTGGCAAAGATTATGCATGTATTCATGTGATACCTTATAGAAAGTGACATTCTTTACTAGTAAAAAAGAGAAAACCATAAAGAAAGCATCAGCCGCCAAAATTGTATCTTTGGCGGCTTTTATCCAGGTAGATGCCCCTCTATTCTTTCGTCCCAAAAAGCTTTAGCACTTCGTGTACATATGCATTTGGAGCGCGACGGATGAAGGACCACCATACGATTACCGAAAAAACTCTGTAGGGATGCGACAAAGTCGCATCCCTACATATCCAGACATCTCGGTAATTGTATAGAAGGCATTCTTTCCAAAGCAATCCAAATGCAACTATACACGTTGTGCCGAATATATGTAAAGACGAAAAAACCGGCCCTGGTGGCCGGTTTTTCGATATGAAAATTACCCGATTGAACCTTCCATCTCGAACTTGATTAATGGCTCTTTCTATATCATATTAAACAGTGACGAAAAATGTGTTAAATCAACGTTTGTTATTTTCACCTTAACAAATAGAACTATACTTTATTAAACGCAATCGGCACGAAATCGGCACGAAATATTATCATTCGACAGCTACCCTATTTAAATAGAAGGTAGCTGTTTTTTTACGCCCATAATTCCCAACATCATAAATTTTCTAACCTTTTCTGAACTAGACAGGCATTAATCCTAAACTCCCCCCATACAATGTAGAGAAAGTAAGAGAAAGTCATAAAATTTATGAAGGAGGCTCACTATGGAAGCAAAGAAAGAAGTAGTTCAAATTTCCGCGAAATTGAACCCCGAACTTGACGAAGATTTAATCGAAGAAATATTAAAAATCCCTAAACGTGATCGCAGCCGAACTTACCGTGAAGCCCTGAGATTTTATTTCAAGCATCACCAGGATAAAACTAACTAATTCATGTCTTGATTAGAGTCCTGATTGATGTCCAGGTATGGCAAATCTACACGGAATATTAGTCAAATAAATACGTCCCGATGTATATCCCGATGAGTGTCCACCCCGTCCGTTAATCAGGACAATATAAACTTAATCGCCATAAGGGTTGAAGCTGTAGTTTAGATGACCAGATGATTGCAACTCTATCTACGATAGATAACCCTGTGGCGTTTGACATTAAAGGAGGAGAGATGAATGATCTTTGAAATCGTGACTACTTCTATTATGGGTGGTATTGCGTTGAAAGCTTATATCAAAAAACAAGGATTAGCGACAAACGACTCGGGTAAGATTCAGCGCATTATATCGCTCAGTGGATTGAATGTGAAGGATGGTAAAGACACTTTGACCACTCAACTAATTCGTAAAAAGAAGCATGATGGATATTGGGAGTATAAATATCGAATTCCTCTAGGCAGAAGCTTTGAAGATTATCGGAACAAACAAAGCATCTTGGAAGATGGCCTAAACAATAGGCGTCAACGAATTTCGATTGCCGACTTGAAGGACCTACAACTGGATCCAAATATCATTGATAATTTGAAAACGTTGTGGACTAACAAGTTAACGGAAAAGAAGGAATTAGAATTATCGTTTGACGGTCTGCTGACTTTGAGGGTTTACGATGAACCAATGCCTACGCAAGTCCCCTTCCAAGTTGGTGACGGATGGTCTGTCCCCGTCGGGGTGGCTAGGGAAAAGAATACATTCAAGTTTCACGACTTCGAGAAGATCCCGCACATGGTTTTAGGTGGAGCAACCCGATATGGTAAATCAAACTTTATCAATTCGATGATTAGCAGTTTAATACAAAGTAAACCAGAACACGTCAAACTCTTCTTAATCGACTTAAAGGGTGGAGTGGAACTATGCGATTATGAGAACATTAAGCAGACTGTATCTATTGCCTACGAGCCAGAGGATGCGCTTGTTACTCTCCAATTAGCCTACGATAAAATGAGGGAAGTCCAAACGAAGATGAGATTTTTAGGAAAGAAGAATGTCCAGGAAGCAGGAATAAAGGAACGCTATTTCGTCATCATAGATGAAGTGGGCGAATTGAATCCTGCTGAAGCTGTTACAAGGGAAGAGAAAAAACTGAAGCAAGAATGTCAAACGCTTATGAGTCAGATTGCTAGGCTTGGTGCGGGGTTAGGATTTAGGCAAGTATTAGCTACCCAATACCCTACTGGCGACGTTATCCCTCGTCAATGTAAGCAGAATAGTGATGCTAAACTATCGTTTCGAGTCCAATCCGCAACTGCTTCAAGGGTTGTCCTGGACGAAACAGGCGCTGAACTTCTTCCTCAGATCAAAGGCCGGGCTATCTATCAAACAGCCGATAAACGCGAAATCTTGCAGACACCTTTAATTACATCTGACACCATCCACAATATAATAACCCCTTATATAGAAGAGAAAGAAATAAAGGAGGTCAGTCGTTTTGAAAAAGAAACAGTTAAACTCCCGAGAGGAACAAATACTGTTACTTTTGAAGAAGTTTGACTTTATGACTAGGGATCAACTGAATAACTACTTTAAGTTTGGGTCAAATCGTCACGCTAACAGGGTTTTAAACGGAATATCAGACTATTTAATGAGCATCCGTGAAGGGTATCAGACCATTTATTATCTATCAAAAATCGGTAAATCTTATGTCGATTGTGAAAAGATAAGAAAAAAAGGTGGGCATGTATACCACACAGTCATGCGTAACGAAATGTGGCTATTCTTCGATACACCGAAAAAGTGGAAGAATGAGATTAAAGTGTCTGATGGTACTGTAAGCGTAGTTGTTGATTCAATGTTCACGGACAATTGGGATAGACGACATTTTCTCGAAGTGGATAACATGCAGACAATGAAAGAAAATAGAAACAAAATTAAACGTTACAAAGAATTGTTTCGCAACGGATCGTTAGAGGAAAAGTTAGGTCATTTCCCTACAATCGTGTGGATGACGACTACTGAACACAGGAGAGAACAGCTTAAAGAAGAATGCGAAGGTTTGCCAGCGGTAATGGTTTTCACTATAACTGACATCAAATAAGAGGAGGAAGATAAATGTCCAAAAAAAATATACAATTTGAGGTTGTTCCAGAGCGCGATTATACAGATTTCAGCGATAGAATGGAAGGTAAATATGCAATGAGCAATAAGGCAATGATAGGAATTGGCGCAACGACTGCTGCCGCAATAACTGCCTATGGAATAAATGCCGCAAAATCTATTCCTGCAACCGTCGCCGCACCCGTTACAACAACCTTACCTATCCCCGAACTCACACCAATAGTCGAACCAATCAACGTACTGGCACAAACGCCCCTCGTGCCTGTCAGCGCTATGGCTACCCCCGACTTAATTCAGACTGGATATATTGCCGAAAGTTCAATGAACATGCTTGCCAATGTACTTGACCCTTTGATACAGATATTAGTTGCTATAAGTTTCCCTATCGCTTCAGTCATTATGGTCGGTTCATGTTTCTTCTTTATGTTAGGGAATTCAGAAAAAGCTTGGCAAAACATTTTTAATGCCGGATTAGGTTATGTCCTGGTCCAGATGTCGCCGCTATTTCTAAAAATCCTACAAGAAATCGGTAAAGCTGTTTGATTAATCTGCATTATGGTCGTCCACATATTGCCACTTTATCCACAATACGGTACGATAAGACTAACAGAAATTATTGGGAGGTTTGAATCGTGGAAATTAATAATAACCAACCAACTCAAGAACTTTCAAAGCCTAAAATGAATGTTTGGGCAAAATGGGGAATTGGATGCTTGGGGTGTTTGGGATTCATCGTTATTCTAGGGATTATATTGGGGGGATGCTCCTTATTATGGTTCGCGACAGATACCGAAACGGATAAAATAGCAGTTTCGAACATGACAGTAGAAGAAATAGAAGATAAGAAAGCTAACGCACAAACAATCGAATACCCTCAACTCAAAAAGAATCCCGATAAATATAAAGGCGAGTATGTAACATATACCGGACAGATTGCACAAATCATTGAGTCTGGAAGTCGAACTGACATTAGATTAGCAGTAACTGAAAATGATTATGGTTATGATATGGGCGATATTATTTACATTAAGTATGTAGGGATAACTGATTTTGTGGAAGATGATATTATAACCGTATACGGAACCATCACAGGTACACATCGATATAAGTCTCAAGCTAATTACAATGTAGATTTACCAGGATTAAATGCTGACGAATTAATACCTAAATAAAAACAACGACCTCTCCCTAATCGGATTGGTCGTTTTATTTTCCCTTCATTGTAAAGTACTCATTTATCAACTCTTCAGTCCGATTACGTAGCCGCGCATTCAGGTAGTGTCTTTTGTCCTCATAGCCATTATGGATAAGTACATACTCAGTGAATGTGTCACCCTTCACCTTTTTAATCACCTTCATATTTTTGTTGCGCGCATAAATATTCGTGTTTTTCAAATCTGTCTTAACAGCATTTAATGCTCTTTCCACAATCTTGATATAAGGCCCTTTTAGTTTTAACGAACTTATCTCAATCGTTTCCCTATCTCTTTCCAAAATCTGAATGATCATGGGCAAATAAATCATTTTCTCGAAATAAGGGTGCGCCTCAGTTGGGATTAACGGCATTAGATTACCCTTCTTTCTCTATGTACGATGGGAACAAGTGCGAGCACGTTATCAATTATAAAAGTCCGCTTGGATTTACGTAAGAAACAGTATGCGCGAAATGATGCCTCGCCAATCTGTAATACATTGATTCTTCGCTTGCTTATAGAACCGTCTTTTGCTAAGTACATCATAATCAGAACTTGATTATATTCCGCGGACTTAACTAATTGATTACGCACACTCGTTCCCCCTTTTTAATTAGTATATCGAACGATTGTTCTTATTGCAAGCAAATAAAAAAGCACCTCTTGAGAGGTGCTAAAGGTTAATACCTTTTTAACTGCATGATAAAATAAACTATTTTTTCCGGAATGATTATTTAGTGTAGATTTCCTTAATTTTTTTTAAAAAGTATTCTTCAATTGTTTTTTTCTTATCGTTTTCAAATTTCAATTTTTTCATCCTCCTCGCTTTTTATTATTTCATGAATACGTTTATTTATATAATCCTTAAATTCATCCGACTTCCTTGCTAGTTTCAACAATGGCCAATCGATAACATGTAAGAAGTGTTCCTCATCTATTGTTGTACAAAATGTCTTGAAATTACCCAGAGCTAAATCAAATTTATCTAATAATATGTTTTTTGCCATATGATATTCTATACTTAATTGCGAAACATTAAAACGCTCTACTTCGGATCTAATTCCCTCAAAATCATCATTATACTTATGAGTTAGGTAATAGTTTACCTGGGCAATTAATCTACTCTCATGATCGTAAGTCATGTCTTCAGATACCTCTTTATATATGTATCTCGTTCCTAAACATTTTCTGGTACTGGGCATTAAAAGCAAGTCATTCAATGTCGTGAACATGTCATCTTTTTCTTTTCTATTTAATTTTTCGGCATATTTGAACAAAATAACTATGCCAAACATCCTAAACAACCCTATACTGTCTTCTATATACTTATTATTTATTTCAATGATATCGTCTTTTTTGAAGTTCGAAATTAAACTCGGATGAACTTTGGATAAATAAGAGGAATTAACTATTCCGTTATTATGTATTAATAAGTGTCTCCTTTGAAATACTTCAAATGTTTTTTCGATTTTTTGATTTAGAAATTCTATTGATGTCACTTTAATGCTTAACTTTCTCTCAATTTCATCCAGCCAATACTTGAAAGATTTTTTTAATAATTCTTCCGTATATTCGTCAATCAAGAATATTCTAGCTTCTTCAACGCTACCAATTTTCACTAATTCAGAATATGTAAGACTCTTTTTCTCTATAAAGTCTGACTTATCAACGTTTTGTATAAAATCTTTAAACAAGTCCGCAATTAGTAATTCCATCCCTGTGGCTAAAGATATTATAATGGAGTTTAAAAGCTGATTAATATCCGAATCTAATTTAAAGGATTCGTCAGCACTTGATTTTAATACTCTATTTACAAATGGGGACTTCACAGTGTAAGTTATATCATCATCAATACTAGAAACTTCTATATTCTTATGAAAATATTTAATTAAGTCACTTTCAGCTTTCAATTTTTCAATCAATTCCAATACCTCATTATCAGCTTCTTTTCGATCACTCCTTTTCTCTGGATCTATTTTATTTACATGCTCGATTATTTTTCCATGAACAATCAAGTCAGCAGCCTCTCCTAAATTTTTCTCATTGACTTTCTTCGTTTGGTATTCCTTTTCGATTAAATCACTATATGCTACCATTCTTTCGAGCGACTCCAAATGCTTTACAAACTTTTCTGCGATTAGCATTACCGAATCCATTTTATTACTCTCTGTCAAAAAGAACACCTCTCCATTTCCTCACTTGAAATCCATCTTCAAACACATTATAGCTTTAACCGCATTTAATAGCAGTCCATTTTATCTATTTCGCATAAAAGTATATCAAAAAACATTCGCTGCAATTTATAACTCTATTGCTTTTGCCTCGCCGAAACGCGCCACTTGGAGGGTTTTCCCCTTCAAATATAGAACATAGCCTCATTCTATATTTCTAGTATTCGGGTTTATTGATACGAATACCTCTTTTATTCCACAAACAAAACAAGCGACCTATCCCATTTGAATCTGTGGACAGGTCGCTTTAACTTTACCCTTACTTATTTACCGCAACAGTATATTTAACCGCTAATCCCAATACATCCGCGTCTGTTATCGTGTTATTCACTAGCTTGTCCGCCCATGATGCATGAGCTCCAGCTTTAATAGCTGCATCTACGATGATTTGACGGTGCGCTTTACTTGCTAAGGATATTTCTGTTTCCAATTTTAAAGCTGGGCTTGAAAACTTCATTTCCTCATCCTCCTTTGGCGGTATCGGGTTATTAAGTTCAGCCAACCGTTTAGCAATGCGATTTAATACAGACCCCCATCGTCCTTCATCTAAAATTCGATGTGGACAGTTCTTTACGTATTTTGACGTGCTGTTTTTCACGCCAATTTCCGTCCAACTTTTGTGGGTGCGTACACGGTCGATTCCCCAGCCATATTGCATTAATAAATGGGCCACGTATTCTACAGTATTTTCTTCTGCAGCTACATATTTCGGGCCACCGCTTTTGCTGTAACAAATTTCAATTCCGATGGACGCCCGATTCCCTTTGCCCAGACCATCCCCTGCATGATAAGCGCTACGAGAAAAAGGGATGGCTTGTACAGCTTGCTTGTCGTCGATAGCTACGTGGTAACTTATTGGGTTCGTATTCCGTGTCATGTAAGTAATCTCGTTGGCAGCAGTCGCATCATTGTAAGTGTTATGAATGGTGATATATTCCGGCATCATGGGATATGGTGCTTTGAGCGGATAGAGAGTTGCCGGAATAAAGCTGTTGATTATCGTGTATGCCATTAATTCTCACCTTCGTTCGACTTTTCAATTTGAATATCAATCAATTCATCCACCTTCGCACTAATTCGATTGTCAATTTTAGCAGTATTTAGTTGATGGTCCACCTTCGAACCAATCAGTTCTTCGCGTATCTCCTCTGAAAAGGATTGATTGCTCGATTCTATAACCTTCAATTTAGATGCTAATCCTGCCGGTACTAATACACCTAGTTCAGCCATGTTTTCCATTATAGATAATGCTTCATTTACGATATAAAAAAGAACGGTTGCATATGTTACTGCGCCGCTCATGCCTAGTATTTGGTCAATAATGTTGGCCGTAATTATCATGACGAGAACCAATAGTTTTCTCGCATATCCAAACAGACTCTTTCGACTCCATAAATTCTCATTCTTGTAAGCTTTAAATATTCCTGTGATAATATCCAATGCCATTAAGATTAATAAAAAATGTAAAAACTTAACGCCCCCGAATAAATACATGTGTACAATATCTAGTTGATCCAAATTAAAACCTCCCATTATTTTTCACTCCTTATTTTTGAGTAAAGAAAAAGAACGCCCAGTTACTTGGACGTTCTTTTCTAAATTATTCTTTTAGTTGATACAACCCCCGTATCAACGTTTGAAAATGTTCGATTTTTTGATTAATTGAATTTATCACAGGTGCAGCATTGAACCTTTCATTAACTAAATCATCTAAATCATGACTGTTAAAAGTTTTAGATTTTCCTGTGGGCAAAATTTCGTTCAGTGCTGTCAACACATTAATACGTTGGGTTAGAGATTTAACCTCACTTTCTTTGTCTGAAAGTTCTCTTTCATATTTATCGATGAATTCTTGGCATATTAATATTTCTTCATCAATTGCTTTTACACTCAATTTCGTTTCCAATCCCCATCACCTCCCCTATCATCCATTATTCAACAAAAGAGGCAGAAACCCTCCTTATTACCCACGAAATATATTAATCAGTATTACCTACCTAGTCACTTCCGTCCGCATCCCACTCAAATCAGCAGTGAACCATTGAGAGGGTGTAGACATTCTTTGATTAATTGTTCCTACACTAAAATAATCATGCAAACGCGACCTTTCTCCAACCATCCGGTCCGCAGTGTAACATCATAGCTCTTTCGGAATAATTGTAGTAGAACATACCCGGTTCTGAGGGCACCCTTGTATCGTAATCGCCTTTATGCATCACTGTAGGTCGCTGAAGTTCAATTGCTTCCTGCCCCCAAAGGAGCAATCTACCGTCGGGTAGACCGTTACCTCCTCGCGATATCATAAAATTATTTTCGTATAGCTGCATTCTAGCGCTATCAAAAGAGTCTCCTGCTCTCCTAAAGGCTAATTCAGGCAGACCTCCAGATGCTCCCGACGTATTAATTCTAATTTCGTTACCACCGTTAGAAAACACCATATTATCCTTGTTCATTCGGATTCGAGGAAGGTTTGGATTGGAATCGGTTTGCATCGTAAACCCCGTTAGCAATCCAGCAGTTATTTTGTTAGCGGCGATTGTGTTTGTCATAATCGAGCCGCCGTCGATTAACGTAGTGTTTGGGTATTGCCAAACTCGGACAATACCCTTAGCTTCTTCCGCCGTGCTAATCGCATCCCGAGGATCAAATCCGTCCTCAAAGCGCGTACCATCCCCGACTATGATATTGTTAGCGGAAAGTTTCCCAATAGCTCCGGCACTTAACACAAACCCGTCAGCAGTAATCGCTTCCTTAAACGTTTTTCCACCATCGGTGCTAATCCCGATACCAGTACTTGTGAGTATCATTAATCGATTCGGGTCAGAAGGATCTCGGGCTATGATCCCGTTCTCGAATTCCAGTTCTGTTTGCGCCGACTTTAAAGCAAGTGTAGCTTGCTGTACAGCCTCATCCAATACGTTAAATGGCAACTTTTCCACGCCATCAAATAACCCATCGATGCGGTCTTTTGAACGTTGAAAATCCGCGATGCTGTCTAAAAACGAGCCCCGGAAGTTTGCTAATGTTAGTTGACTGGATAAAGGTTCTTCTGGATTGTCCACAATTTCAACGACCCTTGCATTGATATCTATATTCAAAGGTTCGTAGATGACGAAAATCTCATCACCTAACGTTAGTTGTTCAGTGACGATTCCTGCTTTTTTCAACTCAACAATGTCAATCGTAAAACTGATGTCTGGAGCATCCTGTAAATCATCCTTTAGCCGTTGAAGCAAACCGTCATGTGTTATATACCTTTCGTCCCTCACAGGCTTCGCGTGCCGGATGCCGTAGTATGCCGATAGTGGAGACTCATATTCTGCGGTTACGACATAAGAACCATCCTCGTTTTGTTTCCCGAAACCTTTGATATAGGTGGATAAATTACCGCTGTCCACAAACTTTTCGATAGTCTTAATATTGTACTTGTACCTAAATTGTATATCTGTTTTCCTGCCAATCTGATGGCGAAAAGTTAGATTTCTACCGTTAATTTCTATTTCCGCATTAAAACGATTTAATGCAATTTGCACTAATGCCAAAGCATTATCATTGCCGTAGTTCTCGAATGTGACCGATGGAAATAAATCGACAACTGTAATCGTGTAACCTGTTTTATCTAGCGCATGCATTAAGCAGACCGACAATGACTTGGCTCCCGAAATCGTGTCATATTGATATTCGTCTACTAGGTCAAAAAATATATGATCCGCTTGAATTTGTTTAACAGGTGTATTCCCTATAGTTTTTTCAGCCATTTTCTTAATACGGTATTGTTGACCGTCATATTCTATTAAACTTTCCTCCACAGTTAATGGAAAAGAGTGTTCATTTCGTTCAGTTTTGAAAAGTAAAAAGGAGAGTGAATACTCCCCGTTAACCCTTCGCTTTCGTTGCAATGATTTATAATCGGTCAGTAGCTCTGTACGAGCGTCAATGTGTGTGACTATCAATTGATCACCTTCTTATTTTTGACATAAAAAATACACCTCAATGGGTGCCGTCAGTATTCCGTTTATTAACCTAGTGCCGCAATAGTACGATTAGCAATTTCAATTTCTACTTCACTGCGGATTGGACGTTCTACGCCGCCGATAAGCTTACTTTCCGGCACTTCTTCCAATGTCATTCGTTCAGCCATAACTAGCACAGTATAAGCGTCAACAAGTTTCTTTTGGATAATATTCATATTAAATCAACCTCCATTAGTATATTTAGTGTTTTTATTTCGAATTCCGCTTCTGCAACTTCAGTAGCGCTAGGAACAAGCGAATTGAGATACGCATCTTCATCAAATTCTATTTGTGTTTTACCTTCAACCCATTCTTCCCCTGTCCATCTGGGAAGATAAAAAGGGAGTTGCCAACCTTTTTCGTCTGTCGGTAAGGGTGTATCAACGTAACCGTCCAGAATTTCATATATCGGTTTATCTTCTTCGTTAAATCCTACAGGCTCTATAGAACTGTCTTCTCCGAATAATAGATATCCATTTTCGTCTACTTTCAGTACTTTCTTCCTCAACATTAAACCTCCTCACTATAATCTGAACGAGTTTTCTATATAAATATTTTTAAGTGGGGTCGCATTCGGAGTTATTGTACCATCCGGTCTGAGTAGTAATTCCATAGTACGTCCGTCAGTGGCAGATGAAGCTGTCGGCGAACTAAAAAAGTGTGCATTTACTGGACGGTATCCAATTGGGAGCGTTGCTATTGTCCCCGATGGGAGTGAACCAACAGTTACCATGCCAAAGAGTTGAACGACACCGAATTGGTTTTTATAACACCTAAGATTTCCTCCCCACCCATTTTGGAGTGAAATGCTGATTTGACTCTCTTGCGATTTATTAGCCTTCAAATCATTCACCTGTTTTACCGCGTTAGCCGTTGCCGCTTCAGTTGTCAAACTGCTGTTTAGGGCATCATTGAGTTTAACGATTCCTTTAACAGTTGTCGATGCATCCGGAACTGAACCTCCACTAGCATTTAACGTCCCATCTGCGGTTACGGTTAAGTTTGTCCCGACTTTAACGTGACCAAGTGTGGTTGGGGATGCAACTACCGCTTTATGAGTGTCAAACTCAGCCTTAGTCGCTTGTTTTATGTTATCTACTTCAGAAAGACCTACTTGCGTTTTGGTAACCGCATGAGGATTCGTTTTCTTGTTTTCGTGCGCATTAACTTTAGCTTGTGAGCCTGTCGGTGTTTCTTTAGTGTCCCAACTAGCTCGTTGTACAGATGACGATACCTCTGTTTTCTTCGCATAAACAGTTAGATCGGGTTCAGTTGGTAATGGCAGAGTGACGTTTCCACTCGCATCCGGCCCTATATTATTAACTTTGGTAACCGTTCCAGGATCGCCCTTATCCCCTTTATCGCCTTTGATTCCCTGTAAGCCTGTATCACCTTTAATGCCTTGGATACCTTGCAGACCTTGCGAACCTGTATTCCCTGTATCACCCTTATCGCCTTTGGATACTACCTTTTTCCAATACGTTGTGTTCGTCGGCAATATACCTTTTGATAACAATATATTCATATATCCCGAGCCATTATATTCGACAGTGTTTTTCGGATAATAAGTAGTAGTCATCGAATACGCTCCGACTGCACCCAAGTTTTCAATAGCTGTATTCGCATTTTGAGTTGCATCTACAACCGCCACTTTTAACGCCGATAAATTGCTAGCTTCTAGATTAGCGTTACCTGCCGCTTTGTCTGCGAGAGTCGCTTTTTCATTGGCGAAGTCTCCTTTTAAATTCGCAAAAGCCCCTTGCACCTTAGCGTAATCCCCTTGTGTCTTGGCGTAATCACCTTGTGTTTGAGCACGTCCTGCCTTGACATCCGCATTGGCTGCAGCTGTATTTGCGTTATTTTTCGCAGTTTCAATACTCTGCAACAATGTTTCTAAATTTTGTTTCGCTAATACGTTATCACGATCTTTTGATTCCCTTTCTATCCGGGATAACTCTGCTAACAATTCCTGTTTCTGCCCATTGGAAATATTTTGTAGGGCAAGTAAATCCGCTTCAATCTGACTAAAATTCGCATTCAAATCATTGCGATATTGCCTGTTTAAATCAACGTTAATCGTTCTGTATCTTGCCACATTACCCCTCCTTTAAATCGTGTGGAATCGGAAATCGAACGAAATTAAAAAGGAACCACTTGCACCAGATAACTGGAAGTCGTTCCATCCTTTTTTTAGCTTGATTAATTTTCTGTTCGTCTGTCCGAATATAGTTAGGCTGTTTTTAAGTGAGCGAACACCATCCAAAAGTATCGTGTCATTCACTCCGCTTGCTCCCGTGAACGCCCATTCGTCACCCGATGTGATATTTTTGATTTTAAGATTATTGGATATGCCCTGGTATTTAATGAGTAACGGAATCTCCCTCGGATCAATGTCGATGTCCGACCCATTATAGATCCGGAAAAATGAAACACTATGGGCATACTTTAAATCCTCCGATATGACACCTTGTCCTACTTGCCATAGTTCGTCGGTAAAAGTAAACGGGTCGATTGTTGTTCCGTATGATTCCGCGTAAGGGGATGGGGAAACGAATTGGATTTCCAATGTCCCGATACGACCGTTAAATCTTTCAGGCGTGTATGGCGCAGCCGTTTTTACTTTCCATCGTTTCTTTGGTTGATTCTTGTCGATTAAATAAAAGAATGTCCTGGCATCGAATAAGCGAAAAACTTCATCCCTTAATAGGAGATAGTCGTATTTATCCTTACCTTTAATATAGAACGTAGCTTTCATGGTACGACCTTCGAAAGTAGTGCCTAAATCGAGATAACCGCTTCTGCCTTCCACAATCTCAGATACATGCCGAGGGGAAGGTGAATCTATTGTAAATGTCGATGGTACTAAACCGAATTGCTTTAAATCATATTTTGTTCCGTCCAACTTTTCTATTACAACGCTCAACCCTTCACCCCGCTCATTCTTAATCTCGAAATCATCCTACTACCTAATTCTACTTCGACGATATCAACCATCCGCATAGCATCCTCTGGTGAACTGTTACCACTATAATTTAAATGGACAGTAATAGGTGAACTGTAATTATTTGTGGAAGACGCAGCACGTCCGCCTTGTGAGCCGAATTTACCCGTTCCTGCAACAGCAACATCCGGAATTGCCGCATTTGCGACCATTTGGGCTGTACGTTTAATCGATGCGACAGTTTTCTGCATCCCAACTATCACACCTTCACCTACAAATTTACCAATCTTAGTTGTTACCAAAGACGGAGACTTAACCTGCAATGCTTTTGCCATCGCATTGCTTATTGCGTTTGCTATATCCCGAGCTTTTGATACAAGGGAATCTTCCATACTGGCCAAGCCCACGAGCAAACCTTGTCCAGCTTGTTTCCCGATTGTTTTAAGGGACATCAACTCAGTATCAGTAGCTTTAGTGATAGATTGGATTTTCGTAACCCAATCTTTTTCCAGTGTTCCCAGTTCTTTATTTGCCGCAGCACGTAATTCAATAATGCGTTTTTCAGTATCGGATTTCATTCCAATTAATTCAAACTCGGCTTGCTTTCTTGCTGATGCCGATTTTTGTTTGTACAGTTCGGAGTACTCAGAGAGTTGTTTGTCAGTCATAGAGTTGAGCGCCACTAATTGCGGTAACGCTTTCGGTCCCATAGCACGCAGCTCTTCAAGTAATCCTTCATCGATTCCCCTTTTAGCTAACATTTCTATGCTGTGCGCCCATCCGTCAATATAGCTTACTTGCCCCCGAAGATTTGCAATAAGTTCCTCTCCGGTTGTCTCAGCTTTATAAACAATTTCATCGAATAGTCCTGCGAAACTACGAATTGACTCCGCTCTATCTTCCACGGCTTTCTTGTACGTAGAGTTCAGGTCTTCTTCACCCTTACGCAATCTTTCATTGATTTCGAGGACTTGTTTGGCGTGATCATCGTTAATTTTGACTACCTCGTCATTAATGGTTTTCAGTGAAGCTTGATACAATTTCTGTACGTCAATTCGTTCCTTTGTGCCAACTTCGAATAGTGCCAGTGATTTTCTCCAAATTTCGGACTCTGCCACTACTGACAATTCGTCTATCGAATTCTTATCAGCAACGTATGTTTTAACGGATTCTAATCTAGCTTTCGATACTTCTGATTCTTTTTTCTGCATATCTGTCCAAGCTTTTTCGTTAACTGTAGCGAGCTTTTTCTGCTCATCTTCATTGAGTTTGGTTATTTTAGTGGAAGCGGCTTTTTGGATTTCATATAACTTCTCCATACCTGTGGTAACTATTACGCCCTTCTTATCTTTCGATGTTTTCAATGCAGTTTGTGCAGATTTAGCGGATTGTTGTCCCAGTTCAGCCCTTTTATCCGCGTATTCTTTTTGAATTTCTGTTCGTTTCTTCTCCGCATCAGAGGCTATCTTCTTTATTTCTTCCGCATTTTTCCGAGTAGCCGCTGAGAGCGCTTTACTTGCACCAGTGACGGCATCAACCATAGCTTGTCCCGTATCCTTGGAGGCTTTAGACACATCGCTTGTGCTATTCTTCATACCGACTACAAGACCTTTTCCTGCATCCTCTGCGACTTTAATAAATTCTGTAGCTGGCGATTTCCGTCCGATGGATTTAGAGATACTGTCAACCATGGAACGCCCTAAATTGTAAGCATCTAGGGTAACCTCTGCTGATTTTTTCACCAATCCTTTTCTTAGTCCGGCAACGATATCTTCTCCGACTTCCTTGAATTCGATTATACTCTTCGCCGCTTCTACTGCTGCATCGACTAATATCCCCCTAACAATACTGGGTATTGATTTTATTGCCGTACTGATACCAGTCGCTAAACCTGCCGCGGCTTTTATTCCATCTCCCTTGAGTTTTGCAAACCATACCGCGCCATCGATAGCCATTGTTTTTAAATCTCTTACAACGTTTATGCTCATTACAGAAACGTCTGCTCCAATGTCGAATCCCGCTTTTTGCCACGCAGTCATAACTTTTCCGAGGCGTAGTTCCGTTTCAGTGACGTACTCGTCGCCTTTTACCTTCGCAATAGAAATAACTTTCTCATACTGACCATCAGCCGCTGCAACTGCTTCATCACGAGTATTTTCAGCATCTTCCACAATCTTTTTATAGAGAGCTTCCGATTCTGCAGATCCGTCCTCTTTTAAAAGCATAGCAAACGCAATAGTCTCGTCATATTTCTTTTCCGCTTCTTCAACTACCGAGTCCCGAGATTCACGGGCACGTGCTGCAGTATCTAACGCTTGCTCTGCACTGATTTTTCCAGATTCCAACTTCAGGCGTTCCAAGATAACTAAAGATTCTTCTTCGCTTTCAGAAAGATGCTTGATACCCGTTTCCATCATTTCTCTTTGCAAAGTATCTAATATAGCCTGTTCTGCCGCTGTGACTTGACGACGCTCTTCCGATGCTTTAGTTATTATCGCGTTAAATTGCTTCTGAGCATCTGTGACGGTTTTTTCTTTCTCCACTTGACCATCCACAATTGTTTTTAACAACCCTTTTTGCTCTTCGTCTGTCAACGTTTTATTCTCTGTGAAGTACTGCTGAGCTGTTGCCAATTGTGATGCGTGATCAGTTTGCATTTCAGCAAGAACAGTGTCACCCATTTTGTTGAATGACCCTATAATGCCAGTAGCCATTTCATCACTTACAGCGATACCACTCCATTTTAATCCGTTCAATTGCACAGTAGCCTCGTCGTTTAGTTTGGTGAATGCACCTACAGCCTTCTGAGTATTATCAGAGACCTTGTCACCAAATATGTCAATCTCGGGTATAGAGGTCTGATTCAGCATTTTATACAATCCGTAACCAGCTGCCGCGATACCTCCAATTGCTAAAACTGCAATTCCAACTGGTCCCGCAAGTCCTAGTATTGCCGCTCCTAAACCACCAGCTCCCGCTATTGACAAGGAAGCAGCACCAAATGCGCCAACAATTGAGCCAACTGAACTGATAAGTGTACCCAAAACAACAAGCGTAGGACCTACAGCGGCTGCTGCTCCCGCGATAATAAGTATTGTCTTCTTAGCTTCCGGACTCAACTCTCTAAATTTATCAGCTGCCTGACCCAACACCTTTGTTGCCTTTTCCATAAATGGCAACAGCGCTGCTTGTACAACTTCCCCAACTTCAGCCATTGCTAATTTAGCGTTATTCATTGCTATTGCCGCTTGGTCAATCGGGTCAACCGTTTCGTCAAATGTTTTCTTAACTGTGCCAGCTGCCTTCTCTCCCGCACCTGTAAATTCATCTAAATTAAAGGTTCCTCGCTTGATGGCATCAACCATACGAGGGCCACCTTTAGTTCCGAATACTTTTGCCGCAATGTTCAAAGCATCTGTTTCAGTTTTAGCGCCCAATATGGCTTTAATCGTGCCGTTTAATCCTTCTTCTAATGTTTTGCCACTTTTAGCGAAAATAACTTGCGCTTTACTCATGCTTGATAGCGCAGCGCTTGAATCTACCCCTGCTTTTTCAAACGATCCGATTAGCGCAGTACCTTCGGAGAAAGTAAGCCCTAAAGCTTTAATTTGTGGCGCACCTTTTGTAGCTTTATCGAATAAGGAATCTACTGATTGTCCTGTATCTTGAGCGGTTTTGGTTACAGAATCTAGTACACTGTTTAAATCACTGTTTGCCAGTCCATACGCTTCAATCGCTTGTTTAGATGCGATTGAAGCTGAAGTGACGTCTGTTCCGTTGATGTTTGCGAACTGAAGCATTAACTGGGATGCGTCTTCTAACTCAGTACCGAGGAATCCAAACTGCGTATTGACTTCACCGATTGCTTCACCGACTGACAGTAAATCATCCGGCACACGTTTTGCGACGGCTCTAAAGTTTTCAGCTAATTTCCCAGCAGCATCTCCGGTGGCACCAGTTTTGGTTATAACCGTATCGATTGCTTCATCCACATCATTGAATGCGGCTATTCCTGCCGCACCAAATGCTAGAATTGGAGCAGTTAATCCGACCGTCAACCCTTTACCGACACTCGTCACCTTATCTCCCACGGCCTGTATCCCTGAACCCACTGCTTGTAATGTCTCACCTAACCGAGTCCAGTTAGATTGACTCAATCGCAATTCGTCAGCTTGACGACGTAGCGCATCCCTCACTTGATTTAGTTCTGTTTCTGTTCGGTTATATTCAGCAGTCGCTCGGTTTAACTGGATAGCAAGATTTTCAGTAGCTGCTGAATTTTCGCCAGTTGCCGCTCTACTCGCTTCATAAGCCGCTCTCAATCTCTCAACCTTGGTACCCTGTCCGTCAAGCATGCGGGATAATGTCTCTTGTCGGGTTGTTAATCCATCTGTGGATGCGCCCCATTCACGCCCTCGCGCTTGCACACTACGCATTTCTTGACCCATTGCGCGTAGGTTTCTGTCAATACTGGACATTGATTGCTCAAAATTCGCACTGTCAATGGAAAGTGATATCGCTAATGAGCCTATATCCTCTGCCATAATTTCACCCCTTTACCATTGAACCTGGTCGGCATAGAGTTTTTTCTCTTGCTCTTCTTCATGCAATTCAAAGAAAAATAGGATGTCCATTTCGTCAATATCACGAAGTGACCATCCCGCATCCATTAAGTCTCTATACATTTTTTTAAAGTCTGAATAATTTTCTTCTGGAGTTATTTTTTTTTATCTTTATCGAAATCGTCACCGTCACCACGTTCTGCTGCAGGATTACCGCCAGCTTCATTCATTGCGTTCATAAGGGTAGGCATCAGTTTATCGACTGGTAGACCTTCGTAAAACTCGTCAATAGTGAACTGGCCATTAAAAATTTCGCACACGAAACCTACTAGCTCGTCCATTTCTACTTCGCCAATGTTGGTGAAATCCATACTTTTTTTAATCACTAGCAACTTCCTATACATACGAGATTTAATGAATGGCACCATGTAAATTTTTTCTTTCCCGTCCAATATTAATTCTATTTTCATATTCCATCATTCCTCCATTTTTTTTAAGTACTTAAATAGAAAGAGAGACGGTTTCCCATCTCTCTCGGTGCGTTTAATCAAGGTATCGGTGTAGGCGCGACGTATTCAGGTACTTTCGTAAACCAACTTGCAAGAGCGGCTTTATCAGCGTTCAGATCGTCTTCATCAAGCATTTTATTCTTTTTGCCATCTTCATTATTTACGCATGTCGCTTTAAGGGAAGTTGTCCCGTATTCAATACCATCACCTTTTGTTTTATAGCTTTCTTCTGGTGTGGAAAATTTGCTTTTAAAGTAACAAATGTGCTTATATTTTCCGTTTGCTTTCTTTGAACGGAACATTAGCGCAAAATAAGGAGGGTTATCGTCACCGGAACCAATAACCGCGCCATCCCCGTCTATCTCTTTCCCTAGAATTTCGGCATACAACGCGTTTGTTAGTCCTGTCACAGTCAATTCTAGATCTGTTTGGCCCTCTTGTGATTGTGTATCAACTACCATATCGTCAGCGTGCTGATTAGCGGTCTGAACGTTTGGAGTTGTTTTTAATTCTATTGACGGAGCTAGTTTTTTCGGCGTACCGTATGTCTTAGCTACCTCGTCATATAACGCAATGTGAAAACTATCTAATCCAGTTGTTGAAACTCCCATAATTAAATTCCTCCTAGTGTGTTTTAGTTTCTTGACTCTCGAATATTTTTATTAAAGAAAAGTGCCCATCCGTTTTTGTTGGCTTACTTATCTATTTGTGCCATTCTTCCTTTATGCCTTTTTCACTGCAATATTTTTTGTACTCTTTAAAGTGAGTAGGAAGGACCATCTGTGCCTTGGTAACTTTTATGCCGTATTCTTTTAATATCCACTCCGAAAAAGTCATTTCATGCCACACCCCTTTACTCCTAATTATTCATAACTTCATAGTAAAATCTAAATACTTTATGGAAAACTTTTGTGTCATCTTCGTAAGATTCCGTTCCCGAGTTTCTTGTAAACCCTGCATCAGTCATCAGCTTTCTCACCTGTTTTACCAAGTCCGCATAATTCCCTTTTGACCAAATATCAACTTGAATTGAGCGTCGTTCAGTCTGTTCGGCATCTTCCGCAAATGAAGTACCCATTTCGTTGTATTCAAAAAATGTAATATAAGTAGTTTGGGTGCCTGTATAAACTTGAAAAACTGCGGGAACACCAGTCGGTTTCAACGTCTGGATAATTAAACTATTTAAACTCATAAGCCTAATCCCCTCCGAATCGCATCTGCCATGATTCGTTCGATATTCGTTTTCTCACGCTCAAATGTTGGGCGCATGAACGGGCGAGCACTCATCTTACTTGTCCCGAATTCCACAAAATGAGCACGGAATGCAGGGCCTTGTTGTGATGGTCCAATCTGAATCACACCGTCCACAACTTCCCCCTTTATGATGCTCTCTTTCAATTTCCCGGTCCTGACTGGTACAGCGTCGTATATAGCTTGTCGCAAGTGTTCGCCCGATTCGGTGAGCGCATCTTCTTTAATGTTTGTTGCATCCGCCAATTCTGCTAATCTGGCTTGAAGTTCCGCTAGTCCATCCATTACTAATCTAGCCATATTCAATCACCGTCGTTTCTGACTTGTACATACAAGTTCAATAAATTCACCTTTGTCGTATGTTCGAATAATTGTATATTCCTTGGCTTTATATCGCAGGGATTCTTCTGATTCATAATCAACAGAACGAATGATAAACATGACCTCTAATGCGTATCCCTCTTGTGATGCTTGATAAAATTCAGATGAACGTACTCCTTTCCGATTCGCGAATATATTGAATCGTTCAGTAGTTACAACCGCCGGGAATCCATCGGCATCTGTACCTTCTATTTCTTTAATTAAATCAATAACGTCATTAAATCGGCTCACGGAAATCACCTGCCAAACTTAAATTCATTTTCAACATGTCATAAGAGTTTTGAAATCTGTCCGCTTCTGGATTGTCATATCCAAAGTTAGCTTTGCAATAAGTGATAAGCGCTCGTTTGATCAACGGATTTGTTGTATCGGCAAAATAAATACCGGAAAGTCTCAAATCAGACTCGCCGGCATCTATTAAATCTTGAATCTCATAATCAAAAACTGCAGAAGATATACGTAACGTTTTTTTGACGTCTTCAAGCATCATTATTCACCGCCAATTTTATGCTTTTTTCTTGAGGACCACCAATGAATTAACATCGACCACTTTACCGTCCACGACCATGATAGCTTTTGTTACTAGATCATCGGTCTCGTTATCTTCGTACTTCTTGACACCCATTTGATAGTTTGTATTCAAAATATAATCTTTGAAGTTGAATAGGAATGCAAACGATTTCCCTGCAGCAAGAGTTGCTGAGAAACTATCGATATAGTTTACAAGCACAACAGGACGCCCCAAGAGAACACGCTCTGGCTTACCGCTGATGCCGTAATTCACACGACCAATAGGTTGTTTGTTAGCATCAACCATTCCCGCAAACGCCATAAACGTCTTCTTAGTCATACACCATACTGCATCCGACTCGTATTCTAGCGGGAGCGCTGTTTCCGCATCAATTAATGTGTCGTAACCGATAGCTGCCACATCGAGCGCTTGTCCTGCCACCGGAGTTTCTGTCAGGATACCTTTAGGTTGACCTGTACCCGAACCGTTAATGATAGACTGCTCAATCGCCTTAGTCATTGCTTCCACTACGTTGTTAATAAGAGTAGATTCGAACACTGGCAATGCCATTGTATCGACTTCAAGTGACACAGCAACCGCACAACGTAGCTTGTGGTAGTTAAACGTCAAACTGCCAGTTGTTTTCTTCTGCTTGTCGCTTCCGGCACCTTCTGCCACCCATGTTGCTACAGGCTTAACTGATGATGTCGGGATAGTCACGCCACCTTTAAGAGCTGTACGCGTGACGAGTGGTAGGATCATTCCTACAGATTCAATTTTCTCGATGATTTTTTGTAAAACCGTTTGTGGAATCACAGAGCCTATATCAGTCGTTTTAGTAAGTGCGTTTGCACGAACTTCATTAGAAATCGCTTCGCCTTTTAGTACATAATTCATAAAAGCACTACGGTATTCAAGTGAATCCGTGCCTTGATCTCGTTCTTCAGGTTGCGTATTAAACGTTTGAAGAGTGCGAGACTCGACCGTTCCAGCTTCAATTGCTGTTGCTTGTGCAATTAATGACGAACGCTTTTCTATTTCCTCTGCTTTTTCATTTAATTCGCGAAGTTCGTCTTCGAAAGCTTTCATTTCTTCCATATTAGGTGGCGTATCACTACCCAATAGCTTGCGGATTTCTGTTTTCCGCGCTTCGATTTGCTCAATCGATTTCCCTGCGAAAAACTGGATGTTCAATTTTAAAAATTCTTGTTTTGTCATTTATTGTTTCCTCCTCATAGGTATGTTTCTAATATCAATTTTTGTCGCAATTCCATAGAATCTTGTTCATCTGCGTATTGCTTCATAGGATCATAACCTCGTGCGCTTACTTCAGAATCCGGATATGCAGGGAATGCCACAGCACTTACTTCCAAAAGTTTCGCCTGAACAACAGTCCGAACAATATTGTCTTCGTCTGATTCATCCATTTCTTGTTTACGCATCTGGAATCCGAACGATACACCGTCTACATCGCCTCTTTTGATGGATTCGTAAGTATCATTTCCAAGCGTGGTATTCGGCAAATCCAATTCAAAACGCAACCCAATTTCATCCTCACTCAGTCTCAATGTATTATTTTTGGTACGTCCAAGAACCTTAGATGTGTCGTGCGACCATAAAAAACGTTGATCTTCGTTATCTAGCGTTTCTGTGAAAGCTCCTTTTTTAAATTGCTCCCTAAACCTCCGAAAATACCCCATAATCTCAGATTTCAATTCCCATTTCACTGCATATCCAGAAATGGTTCGCATACCGTCGTCATCCTCACGAAGTTCAATCTTTTGCGTTGTCAGTTCCCTTTTTTCCGTTTTGTCCAAGCTTTTTCACCTCCTTCCGGCGGGCTTCATCTTCTACTAATGCTGTATCAAGGCGTCTAATTGGCTTGTTTCCACCCTCGATTGGCGACAACCCAAGTTCAGCACGCCACTCATTCGGAGTCATTGCACCTCTATCTACAAGCTGCACAAGTTCTAATTTCGTTTGCATGGACGAATGTTGTAAACTAGACATTCCAAACGAGATACTATCACCCTGCATACGTTTCTTTTTGTTAAATATGGCCTTGGTATAAACGCCGCTCATTTGCATGGCCACGGGTTCTATTTCGGCTTCGTAATACGCTACCCATTGATCTTCCGTGTAATCGGATTGAATGATTTTTGTGTTTGTATTAAAAAAGCTATATACCCGCTGAACCATCGTGTTAAAGATGTGTTCGTTGGGAATATAGCTTTCTGGTTTAACTTGTTGTAATTCATATCGGGGATCAGCAGCAGCCGCACCACCCTCGTTATTTAGACTCAAATAACTGTCGCTAAAATCTTTCACAGCTGATTTGACGTCGTCCGGTTTCAGTACCGATGCAAACTTCAATATCCACTTGACCACCGCGCTATTTTTGACGGCTTTAACGACTCCTTGGTCTATTGTGTTAACAACTTCCATTAACGATGCAAGGGCTTCCTGCGGACTGTCTCCGAATATATCATCCTCGTTAAAATCACTCCGCAAATGAATAATGTCCGTGTATGGATATACTTTTTGATTCCCATTGCGAAAATAAAACTTCATGAATATGTCGCCAGTTGGTGATTCTAACAATTCCACGCTATTGCAAACCAGCGGATATATTTCGATCGCGTTGCCTAATTCATCTCGCTTAACCCAGGCGAACGCATTGTTATTCAAAGCAAGCTGATTGGCCAACTTTTCTTGCATGACTTGTCCAGTCATTAAAGGATTTGGTTCTTCTAACAGAAAACGAATATTCACTTCTGGATTAACCTTGAAATCATTCGTGGTTTGTTGAATGTGCTTGGCTACTAATTTGCCAATTGCTTTCGCTTTTGGCCGAATACATGCCCGGACAATATCACTTTTGTACATATTATTACCAAACGAGTAGAATCCGTCGCCCATATCAGTGATCATTTTGTAAGTTGTGACGCTTTTGTTACCGTCTGTTTTGCCAAATAACCGTTCGAACAGGTTCAATTTTTCACCTCCCTAAATCATATTCTTGTATTCTTCATATTTATCCTCGAAGATGACATACGCATCTAGCATTGCCGCAAGACCATCGATTCGTTTTCGTTGATTCTTCCCTTTAACGGGTTGAATATTATCGTTTTTGTCAATTTCTACACTTGTATTCGACAGACACCATTTCGTTATCGGATTGTTTCCGTAATTTATACGTTTAGCTGACAAATCCGCGCCTAAATTCCTCATAGGTGATGAGAGTGTTTTTTTACCTTGAATAACAGGTATAGTAGATTCTTTCCCAAAATTATTTTGTAAATCCTCCACAAAGTAATCGGCGGACCACGAGTCATATCCGAGCCACGGAATATACACCCCGTATTCATCACGCATCTCGACAAACCACTCGACCACGAACTTGTAATGAACTTTGTTGCCTGGCGTCGTCCGTAGAAACTCCATGTCCATCCACTTGTCGTAGGGGATGTGGTCTTCTTTCGTTCGTTGTTCGAGTAAATCTTCCGGCAACCAATACATGTGCTTCGCGTATATCGTGTCATCCTCTGGTAGTTGGAACAGAATACATGCAGCAGTTAAATCGACGGAGCTTGATAAGTCTGCGCCTCCAACTGCATAGTTCGGTTTTAATATTTCTAAGTCAAATGTAGCTTGATTATTAATCTGTTCAAAAGTCAGCCATGCTTCATCGGATGTTTCACGGATATTAAAATCCTTCGTTAATAAGTTTTTCACTAACAAAGGATTCGCTTTAGCTTTATTTACTTTTGTTTGCAACTGATCAAGTTTTTTAATACTACCTAGGCCGGGGTTGGATTTCTTCCACATCGATTCATCCGTCCACTCTTTTCTATCGTCTAGTTCATAGATGATAGGTAGGAAGCGGTCATCTATATATCCGCTTGGATCGTCAAACCCGTTCAGTAACAGTTCTGCTTCTTCGTATTTCATATCGTATACCGATTCACGAATAGTTCCGGCTGTCGTAATCATGAAAATTAAAGGTTGTTCGCGCGAAGATGTACCATCCACAATTACATCGTACAGATTTTTGTCTTTCCAAGCATGGATTTCATCCATCATAGCCCCGTGGACGTTGAGTCCATCGAGTGTTTCGGAGTCAGATCCGAGCGGCTTGAAGCTACTGTCGTTGAAGTCTGCTCTTAATTCGCTGACTAGTGGTTTAATCCGCTTTCTTAACGTTGGGGATTTCTGCACCATCCGTTTTGCATCTAGCCACACCAATTTAGCTTGATCGCGTTTAGTGGCAACCGCGTACACTTCTGCACCAGGTTCACCATCAGCGATTTGTAGATATAAACCGATGCCAGAAGCAATAGTAGACTTTCCGTTTTTACGAGCAACGATCAATAAGACTTCTCTGTATTGTCGCGTCTCGTCTAATTTGTGAATAAAACCGAATGCTGCAGCAGTGAAAGCTTTTTGCCACAACTCTAATTCAATCGGCTTTCCGCCCCATTTACCTTTCGAATGTTTGCAGAAGTTTTCGATGAATTCCAGTGCATGATTCGCTCGCTTGCAACTGTATTCATATTCCCTTGAGTCATCGTAAATATCATCCACGAGTTTTTTGTATATCTTGCGAACCTTAATTGATACGACTTCTTCACCTGACACTATACTATTGTAGTAATCAATTATTGGATTATAAGCTAATGGATATCTAATCACGACTATTCACGAAATCATCAAATCCGTCATTATCATCTTTCGGTGGCTCTTTCGGCAATAAATCTGACAACTGCTTGATTATGGATTGGTAGTTTTTATTCATTGTGTTGTACAAACGAGCGACAGGCCTTTCTCGTTCGTATGGTTCTGTTTTTTCAGATTGACTAAACATCTCGACAAATCCATTTTCGTCTAAATCATTTTCCATGTTTTCAAGCGTGATGCGCATGAATGCCGCACGTCGCGTCAACCCATCAACCACCGCTTTTTTATCAGCTTGCAATTCCTTGTAATTCTTTTTAAGTCTTCGTTCTTCCTTCGTAACTCTTTCATCCTTAGTCAATTCTTTCTTAGTTGCCAAATTTATCACCTCATTCCATTTTGAATTTGGGGAGGGGGGTCACGTGAGAGACCTGCGTGTTCACTGAACCTCCCCCTCCGGTCCCCAGAGGTTTTTTCCTCATTTTTTACATGGGGGGGCTCCCGCTCTCCACAAGATTCCCATCTGAATCAAACGACAAGCCTTCTCTCACTACTGCCACTTTCCCAAAGTGTTCATTGTTGTGACACGTCTGACATAAGTATTCAAGGTTGTCGTGATTGAGTGTGACGCTTGGATTGTTTACATTCGATGAATTGATATAGATTTTATGATGAACGATTAGTCCTGGCATTTCGCATCGTTCACATAAACCAAATACAGATTGGATATATGATGTGCGACATCTTCGCCATGCTGCTGATTTGTATAATCGTTTAGCTTCTGTTGTATGTTCAAGCATTTAATCACTCCTGTTAACATAGCTACATAACGGAGTAGCGAACCGAGATGGTGATCACTTCCTTTCAGTGAATGGCAATACTAGAATTAATAACCATAACGTCGAAAGAAACGGATGACTATAGATAACCTCTATAGCTTCTGTCATGCGCTCACCACCTTTTATGTATTAAAAAAGCACTCACGAAAGGTTTCCACGCCTCACGTAAATGCTTTCATTCATATCGAGGATTCACGCGCTGCACTCACATATTTTGTATAAGCCTTAACTGTAGCTTACCGAGTGCGCCTGACGTTCGTCCTATTAAGTTTGACTGTCAATCAGTCAATGCCGCAGTCTTTGCATCGTATGGTTACGACACATGTAAGTGAGTATGGAGGAAGGCTCCAATGGCTGTAGTCGCCTGTTTTCTTTTCATCTCACAATACAATTATCGCACGTCTATCACTAAATGCTCTGCCATAATACTGCCACAATCCTGCCAAGTTTTATAGAATCATTTGAATAATTTCTGCAGCTTATTGGTGGTCCAGAAGCAAAGCTCCCATATTCCCGTTCTTCCTACGATAACGATTACCAATCTTCTTATACGATTCATTTGGAAAGATAGCGTATCGGTCTGTTTCATATAAAAGCGCCCCTTTCAGTTACCCATATCTTAAATACTGTCAAACTCGTGAAACTGCTGAATCCATTGATACACATGATTTATGCCTAATTCCTCAAAATGAGTTATACATCCCTTATTTGAAGGTAATTGATACAAGCAAAAAAGAAAAACCTTAAAGGTCATATTCTGAATCCCTTCATGGCTTTGTCCATTTCGTCCTGGTCAATACCTATATAACCTAACGTTACTTTTGGGTCCGAGTGGTTAAATATCTTCTGTAATATGGCAATGTTTTTGTATTGTTTGTAAAAATGGTAGCCGAATGTCTTGCGTAACGTGTGGGTCCCAATGTCATCCAAATCAACATGAGCTGCAGCATCCCTTAGTATCTTGTAGGCCATGCTACGTCCAATTGCTTTGTTAACACCTTCTCGGCTTTGAAACAAGAATTCATGAGGTTCTTTTCCTTCAACATATTCTTTCAGTTCTTTCCTTAAGTTTGGAGTCATTTCTATACGCTTTTTCTTATCTGTTTTCATTTCTACCAAATTAAAGTATGCTCTCTCTGTATCACTAACACGTAATTGAAGAATATCGGATATTCTCAAACCGCTGTTTATGCCAGTCACGAACAACATATAATTCCGATGGCTTTTCTCCCTTAAGAAACGTTTAATTTCACGGATTAATTCTGGATCTCTTATCGGCTGTACAAAGTTCATTGAACGGCTACCTCCTCCTTATATACTTCCACTTTGAGAGCAAAGGCCAATTTGTAAAAGGCACGTGATTTTAATCTAAAGTAATTTCGTTCAGACATGTTCAATTCTCCATACGTTTGATAATCAAACATTTCATCATCTTGTAAATAACGTTGGACAATTATTGATCTCTCATCGCGTGGCAACCGATTTACTGCGCCGGCAATCCATTCGATAAATCGTTTCCGTTCTGATTCATAGTCCACATTTGCGATAGCGGATGATTCTGTTGACGAGCCTGGTAGTCCACCTGTATTAAGGACTAGCGTGTAAGCTGCTGTTATGGATGGCAGTCTATCTAAACTTGTTTGGAGTAGGTACATTCTGTATTTTCCCAGCAACGATTCCACGGATTCCCTTGTTTCTTTACGGTCAATCTCAGGTAAAATGAATTGCATTTGCATGGACATTTCCTCCCTTTCGCATATATGAATCTATTCGCGTCACCTCAACGAATTATTTTTCGGACCATGTGATGCGGCTTGCGATTTATAACCTGGTGCGACATCTTCTGTCTACTGAAATCGCGACGATGATGTTGACGAGTAACTACCTTCTTTTCTTCTTCGAGTTGATACCACTTGATTACGACTTTTTTTAACCACTTCCAATTTCTCTCTACCCATTCCCCAATTACTCGCCGTAACCTAGCGAAAGCCCGCTTGAACCCTTCACCAATTTTTATAAGCAAATCATATGTTTCTTGATTGATTTCCATCGTCTTTTCCTCCTTTTCGAAAATGAAAAAAGACGCCAAATCAAGACTTGTCCGAATTAACATCCGGTTTTGTCTTAATTCAGCGTCCTGGGGTATCCAGTAACACTATATTTTTTTAGTGTAATGAAAATCAATGTGAGAAGGCTTGCCTTGCTGCCACGTGACCGTTTGCTTTCCGTATCCGTTTGGCGGTCCTTCTATTGTTTCTATCTTACCATCTTTCACAATATATACTGCATTTATATGCAAATTAATTTCCTCTACATTTATTTCAGGCATCCCGATACCTCCTGCCAATTTATCATTGAGCTGCAAACGGAACTATTTTTACCATCCCATTAAATACCGCGATTATTTCGTCTTTTATCGAAGCACTTATATATATGTGGTCATATCCATTAAGTTTAAAATCTATGAATTTCGAAAACTGAGTCGGTGTATGACCACTAGTTATTCGTAGCCAATGAAAGCCCTGACTAAGCGAACAAATTATTAATTCGGGAACAAAACCATCTTCTGTCGTCAAGAAATCTCCTAAAGTCATTTGATCCATTGTTCATTCACCCTTCTTATATGGCTGTAGCAGTTCATTTAGATTTCTACCGTTCAAAACAGACAGTATTCTTCGTGAAACGAGAACCAAGTTATTAAGTTCACAATTACATTGGTTACCATCTCCAAAGATAACTACATGCCCATTTGGGATTGGCCCATATGCGTTTTTCCAAATCAACCGCTGCTTTTCCTCTACCTCCTTCGCCATTATTTGCCCCCTATTCGTTGTGTCGGTTCAATATCACGTTAACCGCTTCAATGAGCTGTGTCTTATTCATTTTGGTGTAGTTCTTTACTTTGTGATTTTTACAAATGTGCATCAATTCTTTTCAGGTCCATTTATCCGCGGCTGGGATCTCGATGATAACCGGTTCTCTATGCATCAACCTCACCCTTTCCTTCACCTTATGGTCGTACTGTGAATTAAGCAGTTTCCAAATCCTTTTGTTCCAGTTGTTCAATAACCATTTGCAAACCTACCCAATATCCAATTAGTCGGTGTGGCATCTTCTTCCCAAAGTCCCAAACGCATTCCATATTATCTGAATCTGCCGATGTATTTAGATACACATTCAATAGCCATGCACGATACGATTCCATTGACGAGCCTTCTTCAATAGCTGACAAGATCCCCTCATAGATTTCTTGTCCATCTTCTAATTCATTCAATTCGTATTCTTCCCAGTGTTCTTTCAGTTCCTTTTTTGCTAGTTTCTCGTCAAAGTCCCAACGTTCTTCACAAAATGCAGAGAGTTTACTGGTGAAGTAATGAAGCTCAAAGTCCTGAATATTTTTCAATGTTGCTGCACAAGTAAGTGAATATACTGCTTCGCCAATATCACCAGAAATAAATACATTGTTACCAGAGAGAACATATTTGGTGCGATACATATTTGTACCTGGTTCTCCCCAAGTAATTACTTGTAAACCTTCCTCGCCTTTTATTTCAGCGACATGGTCCTTAAACCAATGACTACGGATTTCCTCTTTTACTCTCTCAATTTGATCCAATATAATTCCCCTTTCTTGTTAAACATTTTGTGTCTGATCTCAAACGTACCGTTGATCAGACTAAATCTGGATTTTCGTAAATATTGCCGACGACTTCTAAATCGTCTAAGTGCAAATCATCTATTTTCCATTCCATTTCGTAATGGGTATCTTCAAATATGAATCTACCTTTATTACACTCGTATTTAATCACCATAGGAGGTTCATCTAATCCTAGGTAGATAATATCTCCCTCATAAATCTCCACACCGTTCTTATCTTCCAGTCCTGTGTATTGCATCAGAAAAGAATAATAGCCATCTTCTTCGTGACCGTTCAACAACATTTCTTTCAAATCGCCAGCATGTATTAAATCATCCTAATCAAGCATTATCTGATTTTCTTTACCGAAAACCCTAAATTTAATCTCTCTCATTGTTCTTCCTCCTCAACCGTATGTGTCAACTATTCAGCAAGCCGCCTATGATATTCTGCCAACAACTTAACGTCATCCATTGCCCGAAATGCCGACTCATTCCATCCCGTCCACACGATGAGCAGCGTTATGATTTGCTCGCGTTCGTGATCAAGCATTAGTATCCGGTATCCTGACGTGTATGATTGATTGCGTTTTTGTCGAAGTAGGCTTGTTCGATTTGATTCCATGTGAAGCCCATATCTTCACCTAGACCAACGAAACAACTAAAACCTTCATGGAGTGTTTCTTGTAAATCTTCTAAACTGATCGATGCTGCAGTTTCCGGATCCATCAACACATCCAGACTAGATACAGTGCTAAACACTCTATTAAACGTTTGCGTGATAGTTGGTTGTGTGTAATCGCACGTAACAACAAAATCATCTGGATTGATTTTCAAGTACATCGCTATGCTGATGAAAAAATGAACGCAATCAACATATTCTTCTAGGAGCGGATTTCCGTGTGCAATCGGGTTACTAACCCTAACAATCGGCTCATTCTTCTCACTCCAAAACTTAAATCCACGCCATTCATTCGCACATTCACCAAGTTCAACCTGTAACGCAAGAATCTTCTCAGGAAGCAGGTTGTGTCCTTGTAACCCCTTATCTTCCACAATTCGTTTATCCAGTACCTTTTGCATTTCGAATAATTTAGTAAGATTCATTTAATCGATTCCTCCTTTTTGAAGTTCCCGCTTAACCCGTTATCCTTTTTCCATTTAACAAGTCTTCTTGAACCTACTCTGAAAAATTTAACGATTGCACGGTCATTCATATTTGCGACTTTCATTTTTCGATATAATTCAATGGTCAACGTATCAAATGACACGTGTTCTTCGGACTTCCGAAGATTTTCAATCCAAATGCCGCTATCATCTTTTCTAACGGGTGTTAACTCGTATAGGTGAATTCCTAGTTGTCTAATTTTCACAGCTGCTTCGCATCCACAATTTGATTTTGCGGCAGAGTGATTCCTGTCGCCATTTATGCAGAAATCACAACGCTCAGCATCCAACCTATCAATTTTCGCCAATACCGCTAGACGCGATTTACGCAATTCGCGTTTACACATTGTCATTTTGATTCACCATCCTCAAAACTGATGAATGATTCGTCAGGGTAAATTCCTTCTATTTTTCCATGTTGATACAATTCATCCACGTTTACCATCCCACCGCGATAAGGTACGCCCGAAGACGGCCGCATCACTGTTATTGGACCATCGTCTGTCATTAGGATGTCATTGTGTTTAAACTCCCCGACCTCACGCCCGCACAGCCGTCCATTCTTCAGTCCAAGCCAATAAGACAACCCCAGTATCAATCCTCCACCAATGATTAATAGGAGTGCTTCTCCTAGTGTTATTTGAGTCATTCCACAATCACCTTCCATCCCCGTTTTTTCATCCAAGTCAATTCTGCGTTCCCGAATCGATCGTACAGCCACACTTTCTCACCCCTACCATCCACATGCTCGATACGATAGAGTAAATGCCAAGATGGTTGGTTCATTCCCTGACTGCTCGCTTTACGGCTAGTAAACTACGCAATGAATAATAGTCCATTTCATTTAACGGCTCGTCATTTCGTCCGTTAGTAACCTTTAAAGCAACAAGTTGCTCAATGATATATTTCCTTTCAACTTTTTTCATATACGATCGGCCCCTTTCGATTTGCCCAATAGCGTTCAGCCATTAGGATCTTTTCTTCGAGTTCAACCATTTCGCGCTTTAGCTTGTCCGCATCATATTTTTCAGTTGATTGGACCAGATAGAAACCCGGTCCATGAATCCATTTAGGCATATCTATCACCTCCTAGTAGTTTTATCGGAACAGCAATTTTTCTAATTCTGCATTTTCGCTTTCAGCTTCTTGATCCCTTACCGATTCTTCCGGCATGTAAATTTCAATAGACATTTTCTTAACTCGGCTTTTTAAACGACCGTCCTTGTAGATGTCCCCAAGGTTTTCGATTGTTTTGTTAGAAGTGAACAGTGTTGTTTTTTTATGTTCCAATCGATAATCAGTGATGTCATAGAAAATTCTTTCAGCAAAATCAGAAGGCTTTTCAACAGCTAAGTCATCAACAACCAGCACTTCTACTTCACGAAACAAGCGAATGATATCACTTTCCGTTGTATCTGTATCACCATTGAATGTTTTTTTGATTTGAGACAGTAGATCATTTGCTTTCAAGAAAGCTATATCAACGTCGTACATCTTAACGAGCGCATTTGCGATACTAGATGCCAGTCTCGTTTTACCAGACCCCTTGATATCGCTATACAGATATAAACCTTTACCGTGCTCTTTCATGGCTGGATAGTTCTCAACGAACTTGATAGCTGCCTTTTTCGCTATCGTTGCTGTATCGCGATTGTCTTGGGTCTTGTACTTACCGACGTCGTAAGAATGCACCGTTGCATTGCTGAAAATCGGTGGAATACCTGACAAATCTAGTTTTTTATCAATCTCACGCTGTTTAATGAGTTGTTCGTAGCACTTACAATGTTCCCACCATTCAGCACGTATCAATTTACCGTCCTCGTCGATTTCATCCTTTTTATTCTGACGAGACCAATCTTTAATCCATAACCACCCTTTTCCGTCACACTTTTGATAAGGGCAGTTTTCAGATGGTGTTGTTAGTATCTCGATTGGATTGGATGCCAGCGATTCTCTTACGGCGTTCATTCGTTTCGCTAATACGGGATTGTCCTTCATCATCCTTTGGATCACTTCGCTTAGTGGTACTAGTGGCTTCACTGCTTGTCCCTCCTTTTTCATTTAGATAACCCTCAAACTTATTACCGAATAATGTCTCTGGACGAAGGAACGACTCCCATTTGGTAACACCAAGCCATTGCGATGATTTGTTGTCTATCACCTTTTTAAAATCATCAAGATGAAAACCTTCATTCATCCGAGCTTTAATTAGTGATTGCGTTTTTTTTCCATTCGCTCGGTAATTCGTTTTTGCTTTATCATTTAGGTAACTAACAATTTCTTGAAATGGATGAGAAGGAACGTTAGTGACGTTATCTATTAATGTAGTAGTCTCTGTTGTAGTCTCTGTTGTATTCTCTGTAGTAATCTCTGTTAAAGATTCCGACAGATTGTCAGAATGGATACCTACACTTTGTTCGAATGGAATCTGACAAAATGTCAGAATGGATTCTACAAATTTGTCATAATCCAATTTGTAGTGAACAGTCGGTGCGCCATTCGCTTTTTTTAATTTCGTTTCAACTATGCCGATGTTTTTTAATTTGTTGATGGAATATCTAACCTGTCTTTCCGTCAAACAAATTTCTTCGTCCCACTCTTTATATGTTTTGTAGAAAAAACCGTCTTTTCTTTTCGATTTATCGGAATAAAACACGATTTGATTTAATAAGATAGCAGTAGTCAAGTCCCCGGCATACTGGACATATAACCTGGGAACAGTAAAAACGTTATCTTGACCACTTACACGTTTGAGAAGCTCTCTAATTGCTTGATAATTACTCAAATTGAAAACTCCTTTCCGACTTGCATTGCTAGGGGCCCTTATGTAAAGTGATAGTAAGTGTATTTTAAGAGCCCCACCGAACTCGCTGCTCTAACAGCGGGTTTATTTTTGTTTCGGTATCCATGCTTCGACATAGCGAATAGCTGACTGGAGATCTTGACGTTTCACATCTTTGTATGAAGTGACAGCAAAACGGTCTTTGATTTCACGATGCAATTCACTAAATAAACGTTTTCGAATTTCTACATCTTTTTCGACTTCATAAACCCTTGAAGCTATCCCTCTTTGTAGCCTTCGTTGTTCGCCATGATCCAGTGTAATTTGGTTTTCAACTTTCTCCTTCAATTCTGCAACATCACCTTTCAAGACTTCGACATCTCCCGATGTTTCTAGGCTCAATCTCATAGATGCTTTCAATTGTTCTGACGGGCTTAACAATTTAGGTGCATTCAACGCTTTTTCCATTTCCTCGAAGCGCGTCACATAAGCAGCGGTAAATAGTACACCTTTTTGGCCAATCATTTTATTCGCCACCATGTCACACCCTCTTCTGGATAACAAGAAGGAAGGTCTAATCTCCTTTTTGGCATCCTGGTATGTGTAAGGGATAAAGAAATCCGACGAGCGCAACCCTGCGCTGGTTAAAATACCGGTGTATCCGCGGATCGTTCGCAACAATTCTTTATGTTGTTGATCTACCATTTCTGCAACGTCACGGCTTTCAGTTACGAATTGACCTTCATGCGAAATTACTTTTAGTGTGTTCATTCGTCATCCTCCAATCTAGTAATAGATATTGCATTCCTGCTATTTTTACGTGCTGCTATACGCTTCTTGTAAGTCGGTGTTGTACGAAAACGAATCGTTTTAACTGTGACTTTTAAGTGGTCGGCGCATTCTTTGGCTGTTCCGACGCAAAGGAACTTATCACCTTTATACACGGCGTATTCTGCGAGTTTACGCATCAGGTTTTTGAATAAGGCTCATCCCTTGTGACTTAACCAACTCCAAAGATTGTTCTTCTGAGAATCCTTGCTTCATCAAACTTTGAAAGTAGCTGTAGTTTACTTCCGCTATCAATGGTAAACAACGGATAGCGGGGTCTATTTCCCTTCTAAGCTCATCAGCTTGTGACTGAAAGAGTATTTTTTCGGCTTCACTCATTTTCATTTCCACCTCTCATTTCTAATTTGCCTAGCTTGTCCTAAATAACGATGCATCACCGTCCAAGTCCATTCGTCCACTTTGACCAACAACCAGTCATCAACGTTTGCTAAGACTGACTGAGCGTGATTACGTTGAACTCTAGTAAACTTGCGGCCTTTCATTTTGACCCACTCGATTCACCTAAAAACCACATGCCGGTTAACACTACTACCGCGACTATTACAAAGAGACTGAACATGCCCCAGTCGGTGTTCATTGGGCTTGTCTCCCTAGCCAAACGATTAAAAACTCATTGGTAGCTTTAGCAGGAAAATACCATTTACCGCCGACTTTCGCTTTTGGGAAATCTTCGTCGTGGAAGAAAGTATCTTGAATTGTCCCCCAACTCATGCACGTTCTGCGTCTTAACTCTTTCGTATCCCAAAAAGTGTACAAGTGTTCAAGCTCCACCATCTTATTTTTCAGTTCATTTTGGATGATGGAATTTAGTTGAGTTTCGTCTACATTTACAGAAATCATAGTTGCTCCCCCCAGTCTGTACTACTTCACACATCCAGTTTCCACCTCGTTAACTTTCGTAGAACGTAAGTTTACGCTAAAAAAAATATCAGTTCCTTCTTGCGGAGTTAGTTGCAAAGTTTGATAGATTGCAGATATCAACGCATGACCAGGCATGTATAACCCGTTGAGCAGATTGCTTATAGTATGTGGTGTAACGCCAACAGCCTCCGCAAAAGCTTTCTTACTTTTAAATCCGCAAAGAACGATTTTAGATTCTAGGAGAGGCGCGTTGATTCGTGTTTTATTCATTGTTTTCACACCCTTTCGTATTGCGTAAGTTAAATATAGCATTCTAAAAAATAGATTGCAAGCATAATACGAAAGTTTATTTAGATAACACGAATAATTACTTTCACTTTACGTAAGTTGATGTTACACTGTTAATGAAAGGAGATTAAAAAAATGGATTTTGGCAAAAGGTTAAAAGATGCGAGGTTGAAGCGCGGATATACTCTGTTAGAAGTAGGAGAACGACTCGGGCGTACCGAGGCTACAGTCCAGCGTTACGAAAGTGGTAACATCAAAAACTTGAAAGCCGACACTATTCAAGAACTCGCGGATGTATACCGAGTGTCACCCGCGTATTTAATGGGGTGGGATGTAAAAGGTAAAGAAAATATGTTATCCGAGTACAGTTATTACCCAGTAACTGTTGCTGCTGGATTGCCTAACGGAATAGACGGCATGATAGAGTCGGATGTGGAAAGTATTACACTCCCTGATTCAATAATGGGTAAATATGCAGGTGATCAAGATATCTATATGATGCGGGTTAACGGGGACTCCATGAATAACGTCATACCTAACAAGTCATTGATCGCATTAAAGAAAATAGAGATCTCACAATTAAAAGACGGGGATATCGTAGTATATAGCCACGAATACGATTACTCGGTAAAAAGAATCATCATAGCTGACGACAGATTAATATTTAGACCAGATTCATCAGATAACCGTTTCGCAGACAATGTTTTATCTCGAAATGATTCAAATTTGAAAATCCACGGAAAAGTAGTCGTATACATCGTAGAGCTTGATTGATCTCCCGGCCGGAATATCAATAAAGATTCAGAGTAGCTCATATGCTGCTCTTTTCTTGTATCTATGAAAGGAAGTATTCAAACATGGCGACATATAGAAAATTAAAAAGTGGACGGTGGCAAGCAAGGGTTTCAAAAGATGGCGAAGAATTCAGCATCGGCACTTTCCGCACGAAGAAGGAAGCTGAAATTGAAGCAGCTAAAGTTGAAGAACGGATTTATTACGGACAAACTCTGAATGACAGAAATATGTTAATGGACGAGGTTGTTGATGAGTGGCTTAATGAACACAAAAAAGCGAACGTCAAAGAATCCACATTCGAACAGTTAGAAGTGATTGCACGATTGCATATCCTGCCCTACTTTGGCAACAAGCGGATCATGCTCATCAAACGTGCTGATGTTAAGAAGTGGGTTAAGCAATACGTAGATATGATGGACGAGAATGGAAACAAGAAATACGCGTATGACACTGTGGTGAAATATTTATCGACGATGAAGAGTATACTGCACTACGCCGTCCATGAATTAGAAGTTTTAGAAAAGAACCCATCAGACCGTTTAAAAGTTCCAGCACAAGATTCTGTAGCGCTTAAACAGGATTTGAAGTATTACAGTCTTGACGAGCTAAACGCGTTGCTCGACTATATGAAGGAATACAAACACCAACGCTATCAAGAATATCAACTTTACTACATGCTTATGTATTTTTTGAGTCAAACGGGTTTACGGATCAGTGAATCATTAGCGTTGAAATGGAGTGATATTGAAGAAGGGAAAGTAACCGTGGAACGTCAGACACGCCGGAACTATGCTAACGAGGTGAAAATAACAACGCTTAAAAACACATCATCGTACAGGACATTAGGGCTGAATGATGAATTGGTTCGCGAATTAAAGAAGTTTAAACTAAAACAAAACGAAATGATCCTAGGAAATAAAAGCTTTCAAAAAAACGTTGACGGGATTATATTTCAGAACTACTTAGGCAACTATCTAACACCTTCCACAGTTCGTGATTCAATCCGTGATTACTGCAAAAAAGCCGGAGTGGATTATAAAGGCACTCACGGATTCAGACACACACACGCAGTTCTTTTATTAGAATCTGGAGCAAGTATTAAGTTTGTTGCCGACCGATTAGGTCATAAAACAACAAAAACAACCACCGATACTTACTTGGATATCACAGAAAAAATAGAAGAAGACGAACTTAAAAAGTTCGCCTCCTACACTACAAGGAAAATCTGAATCGGCACGAAATCGGCACGAATGATTTTCCTTGTTCTATATACATCGCTTAAACGTTGATGTAACAGCGTTTAAATCGAATTAACCTATACTGCCTTCCATTTCGAACTTGATGAGACGATTCATTTCTACAGCATATTCCATCGGCAACTCTTTTGTGAATGGTTCGATGAAGCCCATGACGATCATTTCAGTTGCTTCAAGCTCAGGAACTCCACGGCTCATCAAGTAGAAGAGCTGCTCCTCTGATACTTTAGAAACTTTCGCTTCGTGTTCAAGTGAAATGTTATCATTTAGGATTTCATTGTATGGAATCGTGTCAGATGTCGACAAGTCATCCATAATAAGCGTGTCACACTCGATGTTGGCACGTGCGCCATCCGCTTTACGTCCGAAGTGAACGATTCCGCGATACGTTACTTTACCACCGTGTTGTGAAATTGATTTTGACACGATTGTAGATGACGTATTTGGTGCAAGGTGATGCATTTTCGCTCCAGCATCCTGATGCTGACCTTTTCCTGCTAATGCGATAGAAAGTGTCATACCACGAGCGCCTTCACCTTTAAGAATGATTGCAGGGTATTTCATCGTCAATTTAGAGCCGATGTTGCCGTCAATCCATTCCATTGTTGCGTTTGCGTCACAAACTGCACGCTTCGTAACAAGGTTGTAAACGTTATTTGCCCAGTTCTGGATTGTTGTATAACGGCAATAAGCATCTTTTTTAACAATTATTTCAACGACAGCACTGTGAAGTGAATTCGTTGTATAAACAGGTGCAGTACATCCTTCAACGTAATGGACGCTTGCTCCTTCATCAACAATAATCATAGTACGTTCGAACTGTCCCATGTTTTCCGAGTTGATGCGGAAGTAGGCTTGAAGTGGAGTCTCTACTTTAACGCCTGGTGGTACATAGATGAACGAACCACCTGACCAAACAGCAGAGTTCAATGCTGCAAACTTGTTATCTGAGTTTGGAATGATTGTTCCCCAATATTTTTTGAACAGCTCTTCGTCTTCCTTAAGTGCTGAATCCGTGTCTTTAAACACAATTCCAAGGTCCACAAGTTCCTGTTTCATATTATGGTAAACAACTTCAGATTCATATTGTGCAGATACACCTGCAAGGTATTTTTGTTCAGCTTCAGGAATACCAAGTTTATCAAACGTACGCTTGATTTCTTCTGGTACTTCATCCCACGAGCGTTCCGCTCCTTCAGATGGTTTAACATAGTAAGTAATCTCGTCAAATTTAAGGGAGTTTAGATCTCCACCCCATTGTGGCATTGGCATTTTGTAGAACATTTCCAATGATTTCAGGCGGTAGTCAAGCATCCATTTAGGTTCGTCCTTCATACCTGAGATTTCTTCAACGATTTCCTTTGTCAAACCACGTTCCGAACGGAAAATGGAGACGTCTTTATCAGCAAAACCATATTTGTAATCGCCGATATCCGGCATTTTTTTAGCCATTACTATTCCTCCGTCCTTTTAGTTACTGTTCGGAGTCATTTCCGACTCCCTTTTCCATCGCCTTCCATGCCAATGTTGCACATTTTATACGGGCAGGAAATTTAGATACTCCCGAAAGTGCTTCAATATCACCTAGGTCGATGGAGTCGTCAACATCTTTGCCAAGCATCATGTCTGAAAAAACAGAAGCAGCTTTTAATGCTTCGTCCACTTTTTTCCCTTTAACAATCTGCGTCATCATCGACGCGGATGCCATTGAAATTGAACAGCCGTCGCCTTCGAATTTTGCATTTTGAACAATGCCACCATCTATTTGTAGAGTCAGATGGATCACATCACCACATGTCGGATTATTCATATCGATAGTTATGCTATTTTCTTCGATGACGCCTTTATTTCGGGGGTTTTTATAATGATCCATGATGACCGAACGATATAACTGATCTAATTTGTTAGTTGACATCTGCGAAATACTCCTTTGCGATACGGAGTCCGTCCACGAGGCGGTCAACGTCAGCTTCCGTATTGTAAATATAGAAGCTCGCGCGTGCCGTGGATGATACATCTAGCCATTTCATAAGAGGCTGAGCACAGTGGTGACCTGCTCTGACGGCAATACCATGCATATCAAGCACTGTTGCAACGTCGTGTGGATGGACATCGTTCAGATTGAATGTGACAAGTCCGGCACGTTTTTCAGGATCGAGCGGACCGTAAATGGAAAGTCCGTCGATTTCCGACATCCGTTCCATTGCATATTTGGCAAGTTCGTGTTCATGCCGTTCAATATTATCCAGTCCGATTTCCTCAAGAAAGTCGATGGCCGCAGCAAGTCCAATTGCACCTGCGATTATTGGTGTTCCACCTTCAAACTTCCAAGGTAGTTCTTTCCAAGTTGAATCATACAAACCAACGAAATCAATCATTTCGCCACCGAATTCGACCGGCTCCATTTTGTTAAGCAAATCTTTTTTCCCGTAAAGGACACCGATGCCGGTCGGACCGCACATCTTGTGTCCCGAGAAAGCGAAAAAGTCACAATTTAGTTTCTGTACGTCAATTTTGAGATGTGGCGCAGCTTGCGCACCATCTACAACCATGACAGCACCATGGGCATGTGCAATTTCAGCAATCTCTTTAATCGGGTTCATCGTACCAAGCACGTTCGATACGTACATAATTGACACAATTTTCGTCCGATCGGTAATTACGTCGCGGACTTTATCGAGTGACAGCGTGCCGTCTTCTTCAAGGTCGACGTATTTCAACACTGCACCTTTTTCTTTTGCCAACTGCTGCCAAGGAATAATGTTCGAATGGTGCTCCATATAGGTGATGATGATTTCATCACCTTCGCCAACATTCGCCCGTCCATAGCTCTGCGCAACTGTATTTAATGCAGTTGTCGTACCACGCATGAAAATGATTTCTTCCGTCGACTTCGCATTGATGAAGTTGCGCACTTTTTCGCGTGCTCCTTCATACCCTTCCGTCGCACGGTTTCCAAGCGTATGCACGCCGCGGTGGACGTTTGCATTATCAAGGCCGTAATAGTTGCTGATTGCTTCTATTACTTGCCTAGGCTTTTGTGAAGTCGCGGCACTATCTAGATAAACAAGCGGATGCCCGTTTATTTCTTGGTCCAATATAGGGAAATGTTTGCGGATGTCTTTACTAAGCATTAGCGCACTTTCCTTTCGATAACCTCCGTCAATTGCTTCTTGACGCCTTCAATCGGCAATTTGCTTACAACAGGCGCAAGGAAACCATGAATGACAAGGCGTTCTGCTTCATGCTTTGAAATCCCTCGGCTCATCAAGTAAAACAGTTGCATTGGATCTACACGGCCGACAGATGCCGCGTGTCCTGCTGTTACATCGTCTTCATCGATAAGAAGAATCGGGTTTGCGTCTCCGCGAGCCTTTTCACTTAACATTAGAACGCGTGACTCTTGAACAGCATTCGCTCTTGTTGCACCTTTTGCGATTCTTCCGATACCGTTAAAAATACAAGTAGATTCTTCTTTCACTACACCGTGTTTCAAGATGAATCCTTCTGTATCCGTACCCCAGTGAACGATTTCAGTTGTGAAGTTCTGGCGCTGTTTACCGCGTCCAACAACAACTGTCTTCATGTCACAATGAGATCCATTACCAACAAGATGCGTAATGTTTTCAGAAATAGTATCACTGTCACTCATCAGTCCAAGCGCCCAGTCAATTCGACTATCGCGTCCTGTAACTCCACGACGATTCACATATGTTGTAAATCCTTTCGCAAGTACATCAACCGCACCGTAAGTGATTTGGGCATTATCGCCTGTGAACACTTCAGAAACAATATTAGCTAATCCTTTTGCTTCTTCTACAGTTGATAAATAGTTCTCGACATATGTCACTGAACTATTTGCTTCTGCCACAATAAGAACGTGGTTAAAGAGAGAAGCTTGTTCATCATCATGCAAAAACAACACTTGAATTGGCTCTTCGACAACAACGTTTTTCGGAACATATACGAAAACGCCGCCGTTCATAAGTGCTGCATGAAGTGCAGTCAGTTTATGCTCGTCTACGTTCACACCGTCTGTCATGAAGTACTTTTTCACAAGATCGCTATGATCACGTGATGCTGTGAAAATATCTGTCATGATGACGCCTTTTGCTTTCAACTCTTCAGATAAAAACAAGTAAGCGGGTGTGTTATTGCGCTGTACATAAATACTGTTTTGCTGCTCTTTATCAACAAGTGCACGTGCTTCTTCAGAAAGCTCGTCCAATGAAGTATAAACAGCACTCTCTACCGTATGAACAGGGAACTGTGTAAAGTTCCATTTTTCAATTTTCGTTTTATCTGGTTTTGGCATTGGAAGCTGTTCCGCTTTCGCTAATGCGTCTGCACGGAAATCCGCCATCCAATCTGCTTCATTCATCATAGCGGAATAGGAGCGGACGTCCTGTTCGGTTAATGCCATCTTTGTTTCAACCGTCATTTTGAATCGTCCCCCTTTCTTAAACTTCCTGCCCGACAGTTTCGTCTTCGATGCCTAGTTCTTCTTTAATCCAGTCATACCCTTGTTCTTCAAGTTTATGTGCCAATTCAGCTCCACCGGATTTAACAACTTTACCTTGCATCATAACGTGAACTGTATCTGGTGTAATGTAGTCAAGAAGGCGTTGGTAGTGAGTGATAATCAGGCAACCAAAATCTTCGCCACGCATTTCGTTGATGCCTTTTGAAACTACTTTCAATGCGTCGATGTCAAGACCTGAGTCAATTTCGTCAAGCACTGCAAATTTAGGCTTCAACATTGTTAGCTGAAGAATTTCGTTACGTTTCTTTTCTCCACCTGAGAAACCTTCGTTTAAATAACGTGTAGCCATGTCTTCGTCCATTTCAAGGAATTCCATTTTGCTATCAAGTTCACGGATGAATTTCATCAATGAAATTTCGTCGCCTTCTTCGCGCTGAGCATTAATTGCAGAACGTAAGAAGTCAGAGTTCGTTACACCTGTAATTTCGCTTGGATATTGCATTCCAAGGAAGATACCTGCTCTAGCGCGCTCGTCCACTTCCATTTCAAGTACATCTTCACCATCAAGTGTGATTGTACCAGAAGTCACCACATATTTGGGATGCCCCATAATCGCTTGCGCGAGTGTAGATTTACCTGTACCGTTCGGACCCATAATTGCGTGAATCTCGTTTGTATTGATCGTCAAATCGACGCCTTTTAATATTTTCTTGCCTTCAATTTCAACGTGAAGGTCTTTAATTTCTAAAGTAGCCATTCCAATACCTCCAATATATTAAAGATGAACGGATATCCATTCTCAATTTAGTATCATTCTAATCTTAACGTATTAGACAGTGCCATGCAAATCATTGAGAATCGTTTCATTTGAAAGGAATGCCCTTAATTCAAGACTTATATGCATACACTTTTCTAATTGATATTCATTTTCAATTACCAAGTCCTTAATGAGAATACGCGCAATTCAAAAAACCGGTACACCATGTACCGGTTCAAAACTTATTTATTTGGTATTGTTCTTAATCTTGATTCGTTTTAGCAGTATCAATATCATCTTTTTTCGTAAACTTATCAACGATAATAGCAAGTGCACCATCACCCGTAACGTTTGCTGCTGTTCCGAAACTATCTTGTGCCATATAAAGTGCAATCATTAGCGCAATCATCGCTTCATCGAAACCAAGCATAGTACCAAGTAACCCTACTGCGGCCATAACCGCTCCGCCAGGTACTCCCGGTGCTGCGATCATCGTAACACCAAGCATGAAGATGAATGGCAGGTAATCACTGAAGACAATCGGCACTCCATTCATAAGCATGACACCTATTGAACAGGATACAAGTGTGATTGTGCTCCCTGACAAGTGAATTGTCGCAAAAAGTGGAATCGTAAAATCAGTCACCTTGTCCGACGCGCCTGTTTTACGTGCCTGACTTAACGTAACTGGAATAGTCGCTGCGGACGATTGTGTCCCTAGTGCAGTGAAATAAGCAGGAGCCATCGTTTTCATCAAGAAGAACGGATTGCGTTTTGATAGCGTGCCAGCAATCGTATATTGAATCGTTAGCATAACGAAGTGAAGTACGATAATCATAACAAAGACCAACGCAAAGACGGAAAGGACCTTCGCAACTTCCCCTGTATATGTCATGTTCAAGAAAATCCCAAAAATATGGAAAGGTAAAAGTGGAATAATAACGAACGAAATCACTTTTTCTATTAACACATTGAATTCATCAAGTACATTGAGCATTGATTTACTATCAATGGAAGCCATCCCGATTCCTAATACGAATGCAAGAAGAAGTGCTGACATGACCCCCATCAAAGGCGTCATTTCAATTTCAAAAAAGGCTTCAGCTGCAGCACGGCCCTTTTCTGCGACACTCCCCTCACTTATTTTCCCGATAAATCCTGGCAAGAATGTTGTTGCCGCAAAAAAGGCAAGAATTCCTGCAACGATAGTCGAAAGATAAGCGAATGCTGTCGCCAGACCAAGTAGCCTACCTGACCCCTTACCAAGCTTCGCAATTCCTGGTGCGATGAAAGCAATAATGATGAGAGGCACTATAAAATTCAAGAAGCCTCCAAAAATCATATTAAATGTAGCTGCTAGACTGACAAACCAATCTGCAAAACCCTCACTAATTTTCGGAATTACTAAACCAAGTCCAACCGCTAACCCAATGGCAATTACGATTCGCCATATTAGACCTATTTTGAATTTCAAGCTTATGTCCCCCTAAGATGAGTTTAAGTATTTAATAGACAACGATACCATAACTTTTTCACTATTGAAACATTCATTTTCAATTAACATCTATTGGAAAACAGAAAAACTCCGCTAATCATTACCTAATTAGCGGAGTTTTTCTGTCATTATTTTACAGGAACGACCGAACCGCTCCACTCTTCAAGGATAAAGTCTTGGATCTCTTTAGATTTCAACACTTCAACTAATGCTTTGATTGATTCATTGTTTTCATCGCCTTCTTTTACTGCGATGATGTTCACATATGGAGATTCCGAATCTTCTATTGCGATTGAATCTTCAAGTGGATTTAAGCCTGCATCAATTGCATAGTTCGAGTTGATAAGTACCGCGTCGCCTTCATCACTATTGAATAACTGTGGCAAAAGTGCAGCTTCATAGTTTGCATCGAATACGATGTTCTTTGGATTATCGACGATATCTTTTACTTCTGCAGCTGTCTTGTCGATTCCTTCTGTTAGCGTAATAAGGCCTTTCGATTCAAGCATTGCAAGTACACGTCCATGGTCGGCAACAGAGTTACTAATCAGAATTGTTGCACCTTCAGGAAGTTCTTCCAGTGATTTATACTTTTTCGAATAAACACCAATTGGTTCAATGTGAATGCCGCCCGCATTCGCAAATTTGTATCCGTGGTCTGCTATTTGTGTTTCAAAATAAGGAATGTGTTGGAAATAGTTTGCATCCAGCTCACCCGATTCAAGGTCTGAGTTCGGTAAAACGTAATCTTGATATGATTCAATGACAAGGTCATACCCTTTTTCCTTTAATAAAGGTTTCGCTTGTTCAAGAATGATTGCATGCGGTGTATTTGATGCACCTACAACAATTTCCGTTTCTTCAACAGTATCTTTGTCACCGCTACTAGCATTTTTATCTTTGCTATCATCTTTCGTTCCACACGCCGCTAACGCAAGTACAAGTACTGCAAATAAAATTCCTGCTATAAGCTTTTTCATATTCAAATCTCCCCTTTTTCTATGTGGTTCTCTATTTTACAGGCAATGCCTGTCGTTACTCTAATTAGTAATTATCTCTTGTCTAATTTCTTTACAGCGAAATCTCCAATGAACTGCATGATAAAAACAATAATTAAAATAAGAATTGTCGCCATTAGCGTAACGTCTTCTCGACTGCGTTGGAACCCATCCAAATAGGCAAGTGTCCCGAGCCCTCCTGCACCAATGATGCCCGCCATGGCTGTATAACCTACCAGCGCAATCGCAGTCACCGTTATTCCTGAAATAAGTGCAGGCATTGATTCTGGTAACAGCACTTTGAATATGATTGTCGATGTTTTTGCCCCCATCGACTTCGAAGCTTCAATTACACCTTTATCAATTTCCTGCAGTGCGATTAATACCATCCGCGCGTAAAATGGAGCTGCTCCGATTATAAGAGCAGGCAACGCTGCATCCGGTCCACGGATAGTACCGATAAGGTATTTTGTAAATGGAATGAGCAAAATGATTAATATGATGAATGGAATTGACCGGAAAACGTTGACAATCATCCCGGTAATCATATTGACAATCTTATTCGACCATAGTTGGCCAGGCCCAGAAAGGAATAGTAGAACTCCAAGTGTAAGTCCAATGACAAATGTAAAGAGTGTTGAAACGGCTGTCATATATAGCGTCTCTTCAGCCGCATCCCACATTTTCTCCCAATCAACATTTGGAAAAAGGTTTTCAATCATTTCCAATCACCTCCGTCCGAACGTCTTGTTCATTAAGATATCCAATTGCGTCGTCTATAACTTCTACATCCCCGACAAGCTGGAGTATAAGGGAACCGTATGCCCCGCCATGCATGTGAGAGATATTCCCCTGAACAATATTCACATCGACATTGAATTTCCGAATCAGGCTTGCAAGTACTGGCTGTTCCGTCCGTTCACCGACGAATACGAGCTTGATAAGCGTGCCAGATGGGTATTCTTCTTTGATATGTTGCATTGCCTGCTTTGCTTCCACAGGTTCCGTTATTTGAGAAACAAATCGTTTTGTAATCGGCTCTTGCGGAGATTGGAACACATTGAGGACATCACCAATTTCGACAACTTTACCCGCTTCCATGACCGCTACTCGATGGCAAATTTTACGAATGACATGCATTTCATGTGTAATCAGAACAATCGTTAACCCAAGTCGCTGATTGATACCCGTGAGAAGTTCAAGAATTGAATCCGTCGTTTCAGGATCTAGTGCGGATGTCGCTTCGTCACAAAGAAGGACTTCCGGATCATTCGCAAGTGCGCGGGCAATACCAACACGTTGCTTCTGCCCACCTGATAACTCAGAAGGATACGCATTTTCTCGACCACTTAAACCAACAAGGTCAATCAGTTCTTTCACTTTACGTTCACGTTCAGCTTTTCGCACACCTGCAATTTCAAGTGGGAAAGCAATATTGTCTTTTACAGTCCGTGACCAAAGTAAATTAAAATGCTGGAAGATCATACTTACTTTTTGTCGGGCATCTCTTAATTTTTTACCTTTGATTGCTGAAATTTCTAGTTTGCCTATCGTAACTTTACCCGACGATGGCTTTTCAAGGCCGTTCAATAGCCGAATTAATGTACTCTTCCCTGCACCGCTGTAACCTATAACTCCAAAGATTTCACCATCAGCAATTTCAAGTGAGACATTTTCGACAGCTGTAATACTACCGGGTCCTTCCCCGAACTGTTTATTTATATTCGATAAATGAATCATCTTTTTCACCCCAGAAAAAATATATAGTTATTTTTATTGTCTAGCTCCGTGCGCCAGTCCCTCGGGTCATAAGTCAGCCCAGCTATGCGGGAGTTCGCCGCTTCGCCGTTCTGCCTTATGCCTGTCAGGCCTTAACTGCGCTCTCCGCTTTTCCATTTGTCTAGCTCTGATCCTTTAGAATACAAAAAAGCCTTCCTGCAGACGGGCAGAAAGGCTTAACGTTATTTAATAAAATAAACGTTGACCAATCTCTCATCTTTCAAAGCATACGCTTTGTGTGACTTGGCACCATTTCACTTTCGTGACGGTTGCCGGGCTTCGCAGGGCACTATCCCTCCACCTCTCTTAATAAGAGTGACCTATTCAATTGAATGTTAAGACGAAGTATATCAAAGTTTCATAGCAATTGTCAATCAATTTTTTCAAGTAGATACGGAACTGACTGAAATGCGTAAATTTTATCGATTAAAACGCCATCCTTTTGTATAAGAAGGCAAGGAACGCTTTCAATTTCATAGTCAATTGCGATGTTTTGCACATAATTCAAATCTGCTTTCCCGATTGGTATTTCCGGTCTCATAATAGTAATTATTTCCAACATTTTTGATGCTACCGCACATGTACCACACATTGGCGTATACAAATAAAAAGCTGCTACAGAAGACTCTTTCTTAGCCGTCTCCCATTGTTCACGTGTCCAAGTTTCCATTGATCCTACATCCTTTAAAGTAGAAATTCCGGCCGGATTTTGAAATCCGCACCTTGTAGTATTGTAGCTAACACTTGATATGGAGTCGTCTCCACTTCCCGGTAAACCTTTTCTGTGTACAAATGGATTGCTTCGGGGAACTCTCTTTTGAATAAAACACGGGTCTTTTCTCCATCTTCATCCGCATCAACGAAGACGAATAGTTCATGTTCTTCGTAAGGTGCTAGCAACTCTTCAAGCCGATAAGGACTTACTGTGCCGTTTGTACAAATAATTTTGACAGGCTCAACAAGTATTCGAGCCAAACGTTTCTTATCCGAACCGCCCTCAACGATAATTACTCTTTCATCCGACACAACAGGCCCTCCTCTATTGTTCTGTTCTTTCATAAAGATGCAAAAAACGCCGGAATTATCCCGGCGCTTAGTTAGATCAAATTCGCCGGAGGCATCGACTTTATTCAGCAAGGGTTTGAACTTCTGCTGAATATAGTTAAATTATTCTCCGACAGTCATTTTTTCATACGCTTCAGCTGACATAAGTTCATCAATCTCAGAAACATTTGATGGTTCAACAACGATCATCCATGCGTTTTCATACGGTGATTCATTGACGAATTCAGGGCTATCTTCAAGTCCTTCGTTCACTTCAATTACTTTTCCGCTGATTGGTGCATAAAGTTCTGATACTGTCTTAACTGACTCAACGCTTCCGAAAGGCTCGTCCGCTTTGACATCGTCGCCGACAGATGGAAGTTCAACGAATACGATATCGCCAAGTTCAGATTGTGCAAAATGTGTAATACCAATGCGGTAGTTACCGCCTTCTTCTTTTACCCATTCATGCTCTTCAGAATAACGCAGATCTTTTGGTGTGCTCATTCCGTATCCCTCCAAATAAATAGTTTCATTCTCTTTAATTCTGTCATATTTCTCGTATAAAGACAAGATTGGAAATCAGTTAGCCCATACTTTGTCGAATTCTTCTTCCTTGAAACCAACAGTCACTTTACCGTCTCCAAAAACAAGTGGTCTTTTAATTAACATGCCATCAGATGATAGCAAATTGATTTTCTCTTCATCTGTCATTACTAGTAATTTGTCTTTCAAGTTTAGCTCTCTATATTTCGTCCCGCTAACGTTGAAAAACTTCTTCAACTCTAAATCGGATGCCGCAATCATCTTCTTAAGTTCTTCTTTTGAAGGAGGAGCTTCCGCTATGTTAACTTCCTCGAAGGTCACGTTATTCATCTCAAGCCACTGCTTTGCTTTCCTGCATGTCCCACACTTCGGATAACCGTAATAAATTAATCCCATATCGAAACACCTCCGTTTTCGTCATTATAACAGAAAAAATGTCCAGGCACCTATAGGTACCTGGACAACTGCTAATTAAACGATGTACTTCTCGGCTTCGATTAGTTTAACCGAAGCTTCACGTTTTTTCGCAATGATATTATACGGATTTGAGCGTGTCAATTTACGCAATGCAGAAATCATCATCCGTTGGTTATCTCCGTCGACAGCTGCGAGCAGTGTTTCTTTCGCATCTCTTTCAATATCTTCAAATGCTTCTTGGCAGAAGATTTGTGTGTAAAGAATTTTCTGCTGTGCTTTTTCTTCCCCGCTGCGTGCAATTGCTTTTTCTGTACGTAGAAGTGCAGACTCCATCGCGAAGACATTATTAGCGATGTCTGCAATATTTACAAGTACCTCTTGCTCAGCTTCAAGCTTCGTGCCGAAACGCTGTGCTGCAAGACCTGCAACGAGCAAACCAATTTTCTTCGCATTTTTAACAAGTGCTTTTTCTTGTGCAAGTGCTTCGTCACCGATTTCTTCAGGCATCATCATAAGGAGTTCTTCTTGAAGTGCTTGCGCTTGTTGCAACAAAGGCAATTCGCCCTTCATTGCCTTTTTCAGGAATGTGCCCGGCACTAGCAGACGGTTGATTTCATTCGTTCCTTCAAAAATACGGTTAATGCGTGAATCACGATAAATACGCTCAACTTCGTATTCTTGCATGAAGCCATATCCACCATGAAGCTGAACGGCTTCGTCAACGATGTAATCCAATACTTCAGATCCTACAACTTTATTGATCGAGCATTCGATTGCGTATTCAGCGATTGCTGCTGCAATTGCTTTGCCGTCTTTTTGCTCTTCTAGGCTCAACTGGCTTTGACGCTCTTCAAAGTAACCAACTGTACGATAAATCAAGCTTTCTGCTGCATAAAGTTTAGATGCCATTGTTGATAATTTTTGTTTCGTTAAGTTAAATGAAGAAATTGGCGTTTTGAACTGTTGACGTTGATTTGTATACGTAATTGCGAGTTCAAGCGCACGTTTAGATCCGCCCATTGTGCCGACTCCCAATTTATAGCGACCGATATTCAAGATATTAAACGCGATAATATGTCCGCGACCAATTTCACCTAATAGGTTTTCAACTGGTACTTCTGCATCTTGTAAGATTAGCGTGCGTGTTGATGAAGATTTGATACCCATTTTTTTCTCTTCAGCGCCGACAGATACACCCGGGAATTCTTTTTCAACGATAAATGCTGAGAATTTATCACCATCGATTTTTGCGTACACTACGAAAATATCCGCAAATCCTGCGTTCGTGATCCACTGTTTTTCACCATTCAAAATATAATGTGTTCCAGCATCATTCAATTTTGCAGTTGTTTTCGCACCCAATGCGTCAGAACCTGAACCTGGCTCTGTCAACGCATATGCAGAGATTTTGTCACCTGATACAGAATTCGGCAAATACTTTTCCTTCTGCTCTTCATTGCCAAAAAGTACGATTGGCAACGTCCCAATACCAACGTGTGCACCATGAGTAATCGAGAATCCGCCTGCTACCGACATTTTTTCAGAGATAAGTGCAGATGCGATTTTGTCCAGTCCAAGGCCGCCGTACTCTTCAGGAACGTCCGCTCCCAAAAGACCAAGATCGCCTGCTGATTTCAGTAGTCTTACAGAGTGCTCAAATTCGTGATTTTCAAGATTTTCAACAACAGGTTGAACTTCGTTTTTTACGTAGTCTTCTGTTGTTTTAGCAATCATTTTCTGTTCATCAGTAAAGTCTTCAGGTGTAAATACACGATCTGCTTCAATGTCTTCTATTAGGAAAGCTCCGCCTTTAATAAGTTCGTTTGTTTTTAATCCAGTCAATGTTGTTTCCTCCTTTTGATTTTAAGGGATTATTGTCCAACTACAGGGTGTAGGTCATACAGTGGAGAGGGATTGAAATTCACCCCTCTTTATTGCCGCAGGACGCGGCGAACATAGACTACGTTCCTCTTACAGCAGCTCAAACACGCCGGCTGCGCCCATTCCGCCGCCGATACACATTGTTACGACTCCGAACTGTTTGCCTTGACGTTTTAATTCACTCATCATACGGATTGTTAAAATAGAACCCGTTGCTCCAAGTGGATGCCCGAGAGAGATTGCTCCGCCGTTGAAGTTCACTTTATCCATATCAAGACCTAAATGGCGGATAACTTGAAGTGACTGAGAAGCAAACGCTTCGTTCAACTCCCATACATCGATATCCTCAATAGAAAGCCCTGCAATTTTAAGTGCTTTTGGAATAGCTACAATCGGTCCGATTCCCATCACTTCAGGTGGGACGCCGCCTACAGCGAATGAAAGGAATTTCGCGATTGGCTTCAATCCTTGCGCTTCTGCCACTTCACGGTCCATCACAAGTACTGCACCTGCTCCGTCTGATGTTTGTGACGAGTTACCTGCAGTAACAGTACCCGTTACTGAAAATGCCGGACGTAATTTCGCTAATCCCTCTATGCTTGTTCCGTGACGGACTCCTTCGTCCATTTTAAATGTGAATTTCTTCTCGCTATATTTACCGTTATCATCGACAGAACGTTTCACGACTTCAACTGGGATGATTTCATCATCGAATTTTCCAGCAGCAATCGCTGCACCTGCTTTTTGGTGAGACAGAACAGCAAATGCATCCTGCTCTTCACGCGTGATACCATATTTTACTGCAACTTGCTCAGCAGTGTGACCCATTCCCATATAATACTGCGGAGCCGTTTCTGCTAAGTGAGCATTCGGTCTGATTGTATTTCCCATCATCGGTACCATACTCATTGACTCGACACCGCCTGCAAGTATCGCTTGCGAGTGACCAAGCATGATACGCTCAGCTGCATAAGCAATTGATTGAAGACCTGATGAACAAAAACGATTTACCGTAATAGCGGGCGTCGTATCAGGAAGACCTGCAAGTGCACCAATATTGCGCGCAACGTTCATCCCTTGTTCAGCTTCAGGCATCGCACAACCAATGATTAAGTCATCAATTGGTCCATCATAGCCTCCAGCACGTTTCAACGTTTCTTTAATTACAAGTGCTCCTAAGTCATCAGGGCGTACGGTTACAAGAGAACCCCTACCCGCTTTTCCTACCGGTGTCCGTGCACCGGCTACTAGTACTGCTTCACGCATTGAATTTCCTCCTTTAAATCGATTGTTCAAAAAGTCTGGTGAAAATTGATGCCTACAGGAAGTAGGTCATGCAGTCGAGAGGGATTGAAGTTCAACCCTCTTTCATGCGACTGGACGTCACGACTTTAGACTGCCTTCCCCCCTCGGCTCTTTTCATCATCCTTGTTGAACTCTATTTTGCTATACAATACAAACTTAGTTACGCAGTGGTTTGCCTTTTACGAGCATGTGCTGCATACGTTGTTGTGATTTTGGTTCTGCTACGAGGCTAAGAAACGCTTCACGTTCAAGGTCCAACAAATATTGTTCATCAACAAGTGTTCCGTATGGCACTTTTCCGCCCGATAAAACAAACGCCAACTTCTTCGCGATTTTCAGATCATGCTCGCTGATGAAGCCTGATAGCAACATGCCTTGTGCTCCTAGAAGCATCGTCGCATAACCAGAATCACCTGTAACAGGGAATTTCTCACGTTTAGGTGCTTTATAACCAGTATCGAACAATGCAATAGCTACCTGTTTCGCATCATAGATTAAGTGATCTGCGTTGACACTAATACCATCTGCGAAATCGAGGAAGTTATTTTCACGTGCTTCGTCTCCTGAAGTGGACACTTTTGCAGTTGCAATTGATTCGAAAACTTTATTGGCAACAAATTGATAGTCAATATGGACGCCCTTCGGCAATCCTTTCAAGTGTTTCGTGTAGAGCCCAACGTTTCCACCGCCGCCCGGTATCAAACCAACACCAGCCTCAACAAGCCCCATATACGTTTCCATTGAAGCTTGGATATGTGCTGCTGGCAGACAAACTTCAGCCCCTCCACCAAGTGTCATAGCGAATGGTGCTGCAACGACAGGTTTTGAGGAATACTTGATTTTCATCATGGCATTTTGGAATGAGCGAATAATGAAGTCAAGTTCAAAGATATTATCATCCTGCGCTTCCATAAGAATCATCCCAAGGTTTGCACCTACACAGAAGTTTTTGCCTTGATTTCCGATGACAAGCCCTTTGAAATTTTTCTCAACTTCATCAACAGCAAAATTGATCATTTGAATGATGTCAGGACCAATTGAATTTGATTGTGAATGGAACTCAAGAAGTGCCACGCCATCACCAAGATCGATTAAGCTAGCGCCTGAATTCTTTTTGATGACGCCATGTTTTTGTTTATAGCGTTTCAAGTCAATTACTTTTTCATTAACAGGAACAAGCTTGTAATCTTCTCCATCGAAGAAATGAAGTTCACTATCTTGTTCTCTATAAAAAGTTTCGTAGCCTTTGTCGAGCAAGCTTTGAACGAAGGCCGGAACGTTCTCGCCTTGTTCTTTCATCTTCTCAACAGATTTTGCTACGCCGATTGCATCCCATATCTCAAATGGCCCTTGCTGCCATCCAAAGCCCCATTTCATGGCATTGTCGATTGCAACGATATCATCTGCGATTTCACCGTTTAATTCTGCAGCGTAAATCAATGTTGGTGAAAGAATATTCCACAAGATTTCACCAGTACGGTCACCCGCATATACAAGCGTCTTCACTCTATTAGCGAGTCCTTTTTGTTGTTTAGCCATTTCAATAGAAGGTGTTTGCAACTTTTTAGTTGGACTGTATTCAAATGTCTCTGTATCTAGTTCGAGAATCTCTTTGCCTTTTTTAAGGTAAAATCCTTGTTTTGCTTTAGCGCCAATCCAGCCGTTATCGATCATTTTCTTCATGAATGGCGGCAATTCAAACACTTTTTGCTCGTCGCCTTCCGTCTTGTCGTAAACGTTTTTCGCCACGTGCATGAACGTGTCTAGTCCAACCACGTCAAGCGTACGGAATGTTGCTGATGTCGGACGACCTATTAAGGTACCAGTAACCGAGTCAACTTCTCCAATCGAATAGCCGCGTTTCTCCATCTCGCGCAACGTGATAAGCAGGCCATATGTACCAATTCTATTGGCAATGAAGTTCGGCGTATCTTTTGCAATAACAACCCCTTTACCAAGAGTATCTTCTCCAAAACGAGTCATAAACTCAATAACGTCGGGAGCTGTTGTACTCGCTGGAATAATCTCGAGCAATTTCAAGTAACGAGGAGGATTGAAAAAGTGTGTTCCCATGAAATGTTTTTGAAAATCTTCCGAACGACCTTCCGCCATCGCTTCAATACTAATACCCGATGTATTTGAGGTGATGATTGTACCCGGCTTACGAACAGCATCTATTTTTTCATACAAGCCTTTTTTAACATCAAGGTTTTCAACAATCACTTCAATAACCCAGTCAACATCTTTCAATTTATCCAGATCATCTTCGAAATTTCCCGCTTCTATAAGGGACAGATTACTTTTCTTCGTTAAGGGTGCAGGTTTTTGTTTCAATAATTTCTGCAAAGCACCTGCTGCAATTTTATTGCGTACACTGCCATCTTCAAGTGTAATTCCTTTTGCTACTTCCTCTTCAGTTAACTTTCCAGGAACGATATCCAAAAGTAAAACCGGAATTCCTATATTAGCGAGATGAGCTGCAATACCTGAACCCATAACACCTGAACCTAAAACTGCCGCTTTTTTAATTTGATAAGTCACTTGCGAAGCCTCCCTTTTTCCGTTTGAATGAACACTCATTCATTTACTGGGCAAAAAAAATAGAAACCGTTTCTATATCTCTCAGTGTAGATCATATTGCTAGTTTTCGCAATATTTAAATCTAAATTTTTCATTTCACAGGCCAAACATATTGTTACCTTACTAAAGTGATTACGTTGTACACTGTCCTTATAAAGGAGGTCATTACATTATGAAACCAATTACAACAGTTGAACAGTTCAACGAAATTATTGCCGGCGATTCTAAAGCGCTTGTTAAATTCCAGGCAGGATGGTGTCCTGACTGCCGCCGCATGGATATGTTTATCGATCCAATCGTTGAGAAATTTGATGAGTACACATGGTATGACGTTGACCGTGACGTATTACCAGAAATCGCAGATAAGTATGACGTTATGGGTATTCCTAGTCTTCTTATTTTCCAAAATGGTGAAAAGCTAGCCCATCTGCATAGTGCTAACGCGAAATCACCAACACAAGTTACTGAGTTCCTTGAAGGCGTAAAAGCATAATAGCACCCTCTAAACGGATAGGCTCATGTCTATCCGTTTTTCATGCACCTTTTTTCCAAATGAGGTATAATAGAGTAAACGATAATGAGGTGCGTAAATTGGACTATGAAAATGAAATTCGACAACTTAAAGCTAAAATTTCTTCCTATGAAAAGATTATCTTGGAAACAGCGGCACCAATCATTCCTTCAATTGTCGAAAACACAATTCTTGTTCCAATTTCAGGCCACACTAGCCAAAATCGTTTTAATTTAATCCGTACTCGTGTCCTCGATTATATTGGAGACCACAGAGATACGGTTTGTGCAGTATTCGATTTTACTGGAGTAGATCATTATGAAGTTGAGGAATTAGATTTTAATATACTTACACACGAGATAGAACAACTAAATAACTCGTTAAAACTAATGGGTGTTCGCCCTATTTTCGTTGGCTTCAATCCAAGGATTGTTAGAGAAGTCGTACATGCTGGCCTCCACATGAAAATTGAAGCCTACGTAAACTTCAAAAGTTCATTAGCCGTATTGCTTAAAGAATCAGGAACCTCACTTCAATGTTTTAAATGAAGTGAGTTTTTTTCTACTAAATTTGAATACCTTCACTCGCTACTAAGTATTACAAGGTATTTATAAATTCCCGACAGCAGACTCTTTGGATACTGAAGATTTAGAGTGTGTTAGGAATGCGTCTGTCACGAAAAATCTTCAACGATCTAATCGCTCGCCCCGCCCTGACTACAATACGACAACCAAGCATTGGGCTAGACGGGTAGAGCCTGCTAACTAACGGTTGTCTTGATGTTTGCAAAAATTGCCCACTTCCAAAATCTTTGCTATTCTACGTGCTCTTCCCTTACCCTAAGGGAAGAGCATTTTTTGGAGGTAGATGAATGAATACTGTATTGGACGTCAAAGGAAAATCCCAATACGATGAGGATATTGATCGATCGATTCGATCATCAGCATGCGGACCTGTAACAGCATTTGTAATGGCTCAACATCTTCTTCCGCAGGGGTGCCCTTACACTACAAATGAATTGTATCGTCTCCTGGGCGGAACAAAAATCGGTCTATTCAAATACCGTTTCATCCGAAATATGCGCAAAATACTTGGAGTGGAATGGACTATTGCAGAGTGCACGATTAATGAAGTAAAAAGACAACTCGACAACGGTCGGCCCGTCGCTGCAAAGTTTGATAAATGGTTTACATTTCGTTGGCATGGCAATTATGGGTTTGATTATCATTGGGTACCTGTAATAGGCTATGAAGAAAAAGGTGACGATATTTTCCTCTTTATTCATGACAACGGGGGAAGAAATCGGGATAGTCAGGTCCGGCTTATTTCCTATCAGAAGAATAGACCAATTTTATCTTTTATAAAGATTGAGCCTAATGAATAATGAAGCCAAAAAGCTCTATTCGAATCAGTTCCCGATTCGAATAGAGCTTTTTTCATTTTTCGATATACGCTAAAGCCTGCTTCAGCGTGGCAAAGCTTTTAATCCTGCCAAACGATAATCCAAGCTGTACGAGCGTTTGTGCGATAGCCGGCGAAATTCCACTTACAATTGGCTGAATACCCAGTAAGGAAAGCCCATCAAACAAATAGAATAATTGCTGTGCCACAAATGTGTCTGTTGTTTGCAAACCAGATAAATCGATAATTAGATTTTCCAAATGCATTTCGGATGCATTATGCAATACTCGTTCATGAAGGATTAGGGAACGGTCATGATCCACTGTCCCGACAAGCGGCAGTATGGCTGTTTGATCATTAATTGAGACAATCGGAACAGATAATTCGGAAATGAGGATTTGCGAAAGTTTGAGTCTCTCTTGTTCATGTTGGACAAACGGCATACTGAAAAAGTAGAGCGCATCGTTCAACAACTGATCCAATACGGTGATCAAATTGTACATTTCACTTGCACTGAGATTCAGTTCTATTGCTTCGTGTCTTAAAACTGCACCAAGTGTATTTCGGTACTTGGGCATTTCACGTAGCATCATATCCAAGCTAATTATATCGTAATTGGCAAGCTTCGTACCGGTATTCTTTCCCCATTCTTTCAGTACTTCCACCCTTTCAGATTCCTCCATAATCAGGGTATCAGCAAACATGAGAACCATTTTCGTCCTTCCAGGGTCCAATACATGTATAAGTTTCCGCATTATAGGATATCTTTTATTTTGACTTTCCGACACCGCTTGAACTATCTGATCAGCTTCCGCTGCAATTTTTATCCGCATATGTTGTAAATATTTTTCCACATATATCCCCCTTAAATCATTTTATAAAAAAAGCGAATCTGCTTGTCTAACAATCATGGAATACCCTTCTCTATCTATCAATTCCCTTACAGCTCCATTATAAACAGGTATTTTCAAGGTTTCGATTGAATCGATGATGTCTATCTCACAATGAATCGCTGCAAGCTTTTTCGATAAAAGAAGCATGTCCATATCATCTTCTATTTTCTTGCGCATAGCTGGCGTTAATTCATGAAGTGACTGAATCACACCTTCTACCGACCCATACTCTTTAATAAGTTTAAGTGCTGTTTTAGGTCCGATTCCTCTTACACCAGGATAGCCATCGCTTGTGTCCCCAGTAAATGCTTTTGTATCGATAAACTGGATTGGAGCAATTCCATACTCTTCTATGAAACGTTCCTCTGTATAGATGTCGTACACGTTAAATCCTTTTTTTGTAAGTGCGATCCGGACACCTGGCCTAAGCAACTGCAGCAAATCTTTATCTCCAGTTACAACCGTAATATCTGCTTTGCCCTCCCAAGTCTGAACGAATGAACCAATTAGGTCATCTGCTTCCATACCCGGCACTCCGTAGTTTTTCCAGCCAATTAATTCTGAAACACTCCTTGCCATATCAAACTGCGGTACGAGCTCCGGCGCTGGCGCAGGTCGGTTCGCTTTGTATCCATCATATAAGTCATTGCGAAACGTTTGCGCACCCATATCCCAGCAAACTGCCATATGTGTAGGTTTGAATATCGAGGTCGCTGTCATAGTATGGCGGGCAAACCCTTGCACTGCATTCGTTGGAATTCCAGCACCATTCGGGAAATAATGCCCCATCGCTGAAGTTGCAAAAAAAGAACGGAATAAGAGTGCCATCCCGTCTATTAGTAAAATATGCGGTTTTTCTTCTGTGCTCATTAAATTTTCTACCTCCATCTGTCAAACTTCATTATCACGTCTTTTATTAATAATAACATGCTTTTAATCAGTAATTTGTGGGTAAAGAATAATAGATTACATATTGGAGGTTTTTAGTATGCATATTCACGAAGGTTCTTTGTATTGGCCCGGAACGATGCCCATCCCGCCTGAACGAAAAAAAGTAGAAATCGCGTCACATTATGATGTCATTATTGTAGGTGGAGGGATGTCCGGAGCTCTTTCAGCACTTGCATTGGCTGATAAAGAGCTGTCCATCGCTGTGCTAGACAAACGGCAGATGGCAACTGGCAGTACAATGGCGAATACGGGGTTGCTTCAATATTCAAACGACATCATGCTCCATGAATTAATTGAACAAATTGGAGAAAAGGATGCTGTACGTTTTTATCAGTTATGTTTGGATGCAATGGACAACCTGAAAAAGACTGCTGAACGACTGCCACTTGACCCTGATTTCATCAGTCGGCCAAGCGTATATTATGCAAGTGACGACACTGATTTAAAACGGATTAGGAAAGAATATGAAACGTTAAAAAGGTACGGATTTCCTTGCGATTATTGGAACGAAGACGAAATCCGCAAGTATCTGCCATTCTCAAAACCTGGGGCAATCGTAACATATGGAGATGCTGAAGTGAACCCATACAAATTCGTCAATGGAATTTTACAAGTAGTCGAATCGATGGGCGTCCATCTCTTTGAATTTACGGATGTGAATGACGTCACTGAAGAAAATGGACTGTTGCACATTTCTACATCCTCAGGTGAATTCCATGCCGATAAAGTTCTTTTTACAACCGGATATGAAACGCTTCCGGTAGGTAAACGGATTGGTGCTGACATTAACCGTTCGTACGTCATAGTCACGGAACCTCTAGACGCTTCCCCGATTTGGCATGAAAATGCACTAATTTGGGAGTCAAAGCGTCCGTACCTCTATATGAGGACAACGGAAGACAATCGAATTATCGTAGGCGGGCTAGACGAGGATAAACCCCAAGCCCCTCTTTCAAATGAATTAATCATGAAGCACGGGGATAACCTAAAAAAACAACTGCAGGCACTTTTCCCGGAACTTCCAATTGAAATTGACTACGCTTATTGTGCAACATTCGGAGAATCGCTAGATAATTTACCATTCATCGGAGAGCATCCATCAAAAAGAAATCATTATTATCTTCTTGGCTATGGAGGTAATGGAACAGTTTACAGTATGCTTGGTTCTACAATTCTCGCCGATAGTATGACGGGCAAAGCGAATTCTGATGCGCATATCGTACAACTCGAACGCTCTGCAACCGCTAAAACTGGCGGAAGAAGCGTAATTGCCTGACCAATGAACAAGATGACAACAGCACCGGCCGCTATCACGAGTATTCCTCCGTTGAACTTCTTATACACTGAAGATGGACATTTAGATTTAAAGTTCTCAAAGAGAGACAATATAAAAGACCGAAGCTACTAAATCGCTTCGGTCTTTTACTTGTTATCCAATCAGATATTGTGCAATCTTTTCAATATCTGGTGTAAAAATACGATCTTCATCTATAGGTTTTACTAATTCACCAAGTTGAGTGAATTTGTCACGGGTTTTCGGCGCCATTTGTTCAGGTCCACGAATATGGCAACCTGTCATTGCGCAAAGTGCTTCGATTGCGAGTACATTTCGCGCATTTTTGATGATGGCATGTGCGTGCCTTGCCCCGATTGTTCCCATTGATACATGGTCTTCCTGGTTGCCGGACGATGGAATCGAATCGACGGATGCCGGGTGTGCGAGTGTTTTATTTTCAGAGACTAGGCTTGCTGCTGAATATTGCAAGATCATTGCTCCTGATTGCAACCCAGGTTCTGGGCTAAGAAATGGTGGCAATCCTTCATTCAATTGAGGATTAACGAGCCGTTCGATACGGCGTTCAGAAATACTTGCAAGTTCTGCTACGCCTAGCTTCAAGAAGTCCATCGCAAACGCAATCGGCTGTCCATGGAAATTACCGCCAGAAACAACAGTGTCTCCATCATCGAAAATAAGCGGATTATCAGTCGCTGCATTCATCTCAATCTCTAACTTCTCTTTCACATAGCCAAGCACTTGCCAGCTCGCGCCGTGTACTTGTGGAATACAACGAATTGAATACGCATCTTGGACACGTTTTTCACCTTGGATAGTAGTCAAACGGCTCCCTTTCAACCAATCCAGCATCCTTGCCGCTACTTCCTCTTGTTCCGGATAGCCGCGTGCTTCGTGAATCGCCGGATGAAATGCGTCTGTAATTCCATAAAGCGCTTCCATTGTCATTGCCGCAATCCATTCACTAGCATACGCAAGTGATTCCGCCTCCAAATAATTGACGACGCCTTGTGCAGTCATCGCTTGCGTCCCATTAATGAGCGCGAGTCCTTCTTTCGCTTCGAGCACAATCGGCGACATGCCATGCTCCTTCCAAATATCCGCAGAAGGAACATGCAATCCTTCCTTCCAGACAAATCCTTCGCCTAGCAATACAAGTGCAAGATGAGATAATGGCGCTAAATCGCCCGAAGCACCGAGTGAACCTTGCTGTGGAATAACTGGATGGATGTGATTGTTCACCATGTAGGCGAATCGTTCCAGCACTTCTGCACGGATTCCTGAAAAACCTTTCAGCAAAGCATTCAATCTTAGAACGACCATCGCTCGCGAAACGGTTTCAGGGAATGCTTCTCCAACACCGCAAGAATGCGACCGAATTAGGTGAAGCTGTAATGCCTTCGTATCTTTTTCATCAATTTTTACATCGCTAAATTTACCGAAACCTGTATTAATACCATAGACAGTCCGATCTTCCCGAACAATTTTCTCAACTGCTGCACGGCTCTTATTCACGCGTACCAATGCTTCTTCATTCAACGAAACTCCAGACCCTTTATATAGTATTTCATTCATCTGGTTCAGGCGAAGAGTCGAACCTGTTAATTCAATCATGACAACCATCCTTTAGTTAATATTAATCATCCAACTACTTTTACACCTTTTTTCCAGACGGACTTAACGTGATTCACCCCAAACAAATATTGAAGTTCCTGATAGTTTGAAATAGCCCATAGAACGACATCCCCTTGTTTACCTACTTCCAGTGATCCCGTCATGTTTTCCATCCGGATTGCACATGCCGCATTGTATGTCGCGGCAGTAAGCGCTTCTGCCGGTGTTAGTCGCATCGATATGCACGCTAAATTCATAACAAGTGGCATCGATGTCGTTGGTGAAGATCCGGGATTACAGTCTGTCGATATCGCGACTGGTACGCCTGCGTCAATCATCTTGCGGCCTTCAGCTGCCTGCTCCCTGAGATATAAAGCGGTTGCTGGCAATAAACAAGCGATAGTCCCCGCATCTGCCATCGCTTTAATGCCTTCATCAGACGCTTTCAATAAATGCTCCGCTGAAATCGCACCAACTTTTGCCGCCAGTTCTGCCCCTCCATAGGGTTCAATTTCATCCGCATGGATTTTCGGTATCAGTCCATACTTTTTCCCTGCTTCTAAAATCCGTTGTGATTGCTCAGGCGTGAATACACCTACTTCACAAAATACATCGTTGAAGACTGCGAGCTGTTCACGGGCAACAGCAGGAAGTATTTCATCAACAACTAGATCTATATAATCGTCTTCCCGCCCCTTGTATTCTGTCGGGACTGCGTGCGCACCCATAAATGTTGGTACAAGGTCAATCGCATGTTCTTGCTGCAGGCGTTTCATGACATGCAACTGTTTGAGTTCGGTTTCTAAATCTAAGCCGTAACCACTTTTCCCTTCGACAGTCGTGACGCCATGTTTCAGAAACGAATCGAGGCGTTTCTTCGTCTGCTCAACAAGTTCATCTTCAGTCGCTTCACGCGTCATTTTTGTTGTCGCGTGAATACCGCCGCCTGCATTCATGATGTCCATATAGGTCGCACCTTCAAGCCGCATTTCAAACTCGCGTTCGCGACTGCCACCATAGGCAATATGGGTATGCGGATCAACAAGACCTGGCGTTACAAGATGGCCTGATGCATCTGTGATTTCCGCTTCATGGGCACGGTCTTTGAACTGCTCTTCTAATTCCTGAGTCGTTCCAACCGCTTGAATGATACCCTCTTCAATCCAAATACTACCGTCTTCTATAATTGTTAACTCATTCATTGCTTCTTTTATGCGCGCAGCTGATTCTGGTTGGGCTAACGTTGCGAGTTGTGCCGCATGTTTAATCCAGATAATTTTTGTCATTCTTGAATCGCCTCTTTTGCCATCATCGGAATATTGACTCCTTTTTCCCGGGCTGTTTTCTCGGCGAGTTCATAGCCCGCATCAACGTGTCGCACAATGCCCATTCCTGGATCTGTCGTTAAAACACGTTCGATTCGAGCTTCTGCTTCTTTAGTTCCATCTGCAACTATTACCATGCCAGCATGAACCGAGTAACCCATACCAACGCCGCCCCCATGATGAATGGAAACCCAAGTAGCTCCGCCAACCGCATTGATCATTGCATTCAACAACGGCCAGTCTGCCACTGCATCCGAACCGTCTTTCATCGCTTCCGTCTCGCGGTTTGGCGATGCAACTGATCCTGAGTCGAGATGATCTCGCCCAATCACAATCGGTGCTTTTAATTCACCGGAAGCCACCATATCATTAATGATTTTTCCAAACCTAGCACGTTCTCCGTAACCAAGCCAACAAATCCGTGACGGCAATCCTTGGAACTGAATTTTATCCTGCGCCATCCGAATCCAGTTGCACAAATGCTTGTTGTCACTGAATTCACGTAAAATCACTTCATCTGTTTTATAAATATCTTCAGGATCTCCTGATAAGGCTACCCAGCGGAAAGGACCTTTCCCTTCGCAAAACTGTGGACGAATATAGGCAGGTACAAACCCCGGGAAATCGAATGCGCGGGTAACGCCTTCATCCTTAGCCACTTGACGGATATTATTTCCATAGTCGAACGTAATCGCACCTTTATCCATCATCTCGAGCATTGCTTCAACATGTTTTGCCATCGATGCTTTCGAACGTTTTACATACTCCTCAGGGTTATCCGAGCGAAGTTTCGCAGCTTCGTCAAGCGACATGCCAGAAGGGATATAACCATTTAACGGATCATGCGCAGATGTCTGATCAGTCAGCACATCTGGAATGAACCCGATTGCAAGCATAGCAGGAAGAACTTCTGCTGCATTGCCCAAAAGACCAATTGACAGTGCGCGGCCTTCTTTTTTCGCTTCTTGCGCCATACGAATCGCTTCTTCGAGTGAATCTGTTTTCACATCGGTATAGCGTGTTTCAATTCGGCGATCAATTCGCGTTTCATCCACCTCGATGCCGATACAAACTCCCCCAGCCATCGTTACCGCCAATGGTTGTGCAGCACCCATGCCGCCAAGTCCAGCGGTTAGTGTGATCGTCCCTTTCAGCGACTCCCCGAAATGCTGTTTTGCCAGTTCAGCAAATGTTTCATATGTCCCTTGCACGATTCCTTGCGAACCGATATAAATCCAGCTTCCCGCCGTCATTTGTCCATACATCATAAGTCCTTTTTTATCGAGCTCATGGAAATGTTCCCAGTTCGCATAGGCAGGAACAAGATTCGAGTTAGCAATTAATACTTTGGGTGCGTCTGTATGTGACTTGAATATCGCAACCGGTTTCCCCGATTGCACAAGTAGTGTTTCATCATTCTCAAGTTCTTTCAACGAGCGGACAATTGCGTCAAACGACTCCCAATTGCGCGCCGCCTTTCCAATGCCACCGTAAACGACTAGATCATCAGGATGCTCCGCCACTTCTGCGTCTAAGTTATTCATAAGCATACGAAGTGCCGCTTCCTGCTGCCACCCCTTTGTGTTCAATTCAGTTCCACGGTAACGAATGACTTTTTCAGATGCTTTCCCCATTATGAAACCCTCCTTACTAATCTACTATTATCGTACACGATGAAAGCGCTATATTGTTCGGTATTCAGAAAATTTAGTCCGTGCTAATAGGGTGCTATTGTAGTGGGATAAAGTGCTGAAGTTACTAGGGGGATCATTCCGAACCTGAAGTAATTTTTTGGAAACCGGGTTACCTTGAGGAAACAGTAACTAACTTGATCATCCCCTTGGCCGCTACTTGTAAAGTTGCGCTTTTGTATCACTTTGGATTGAATGACTTCTAGTACGATTACCGAGATGGCTGGATGTGTAGGGATGCGACTTTGTCGCATCCCTACACACTTTTTTCGGTAATCGTATGGTTGTCCTTCATCCGTCGAGCTCCAAATGCATTAGTACACATAGTGCTGAAGCCTTTTGGGACGAAAGAAAAGTTAGCTTCATACCTGGAGAAAAGCCGCCAAAGATGAAATTTTGGCGGCTGATGCTTTCTCTATGGTTTTTTCTTATTTATTTTAAAGAAGTGTCACTTTCAATAAGGCATCACATGATTAGAAACATACTCTTTGCTAAAAGTAAGCAAGGAACACATTGTACAAAGTTCTAGTGTGCCCGAAATTGTATCTTCGGGCACTTACAATTTCTATAGAATGTCATCTATTCTTTTCTTTCAAAGGAACCACATTTTTCACTTGAACATTGGAGGAATGCGACAGGCAACTATTCGCAACAGTATTACTGAAAAGAGTATGGTTAGAGCGAGCCGGAAATGGTCCAGTGAAAATGGAGGATATCAAAATCCTTCTCACCAGAATCCCATGCAAATAGATGGTTAATCAGCAGGCGTGATATTATTTAATTTTAATTTGCACTTCACCTTCGATCCATTGCGGATAACCGACTAAAGGCAGTTTAATTGGATTTTCAAAAGTTTCATTCGGGAGCTCCTCGCTTAACTCGATAAGTTCGTCCGAAATAGCTCTAAGTGTTCCCACATTCGTATAGAACTCTTTCCTTCAGCATCAATAAAGCTAGTGAATAGTGAAGAATGGTAACCTTTTTCACTCTTTAACGAAATCCCAATATAATTATTATTGATTTGCAATACTGAACTTCTTTGATCTGCTGGTTGCTCTAGAATGACACCCTTTTTCGTATCAATTAATACATACGCCTCCTCTTTAGCAACCTAGAGTCTAGACACTGTTCCATGTTGAAAATACTTAAACTTTCTTATCTTCGAAATAAAGTACATTCCATTTCACCCATTGTCGCATAGGATAAAGGGAATCGCTTGGAAGGAGTGAACGAATGGTTAACATGCAACCAGGTGGTCAAGGGGAGCAGCAATGGTACCCGAAATTACCTGAAGGATACGAAGGTAACCCGACGCAAGATATGTCTGGGTATGCGAATGATAATTGGTCACCAGGTATGGGGATGTCCGGTCCAGGAATGCAAGGTTACGACACGCAAGCTTTTTCTCCAGGGCAAGAGATGCAAGGTTACGACACGCAAGCTTTTTCTCCAGGGCAAGAGATGCAAGGTTACGACACGCAAGCTTTTTCTCCAGGGCAAGAGATGCAAGGTTACGACATGCAAGCTTTTTCTCCAGGGCAAGAGATGCAAGGTTACGACATGCAAGCTTTTTCTCCTGAGCAAGAGATGCAAGGCTTCGACATGCAAGCTTTTTCTCCAGGGCAAGAGATGGAAGGCTTTGACATGCAAGCTTTTTCTCCTGAGCAAGAGATGCAAGGCTTCGACATGCAAGCTTTTTCTCCAGGTCAAGAGATGCAAGGCTTCGACATGCAAGCTTTTTCTCCGCCTAATCAAGGGATGCCAGGATTTGGTCCTCCAGGGCGACCGCCAGGCCAAGGTCAGCCAGGATTTGGCCCTCCAGGACGACCGCCTGGGCCAGGAATGCCAGGATTTGGCCCTCCAGGACGACCGCCAGGCCAAGGTCAACCGGGATTTGGTCCTCCAGGTTTTGGTCCTCCAGGACGACCGCCAGGCCAAGGTCAGCCAGGATTTGGTCCTCCAGGTTTTGGTCCTCCAGGGCGACCGCCAGGCCAAGGTCAACCGGGATTTGGTCCTCCAGGACGACCAGGTGGCCAACAAGGCCCTTCATCTCCGCCACCAAATACCGTACCCGCATATCCAAGTAATCAATTGTTCGCAGTAGATCCAGGCGCAATCCGTGGTTGTCTCTACCGCTACACGTATGTCTGGTTGTCCAGAAGACAAGGTTTTTGGTTTTTCCCAGTCTTTGTCGGACGGACTTCGGTTGCAGGCTACAGATGGCGCAATAGACAAAGAAGATGGGAGTATATGGGTATCGACCTTAACCGAATCGATAGGTTCTCCTGTTTTTAATTAGTTACGTTCTATTACTTATTGAAAAAAAAAGCGATTCCGAATGGAATCGCTTTTTTTTATTGAGCATATCTGTTTAACTATAGTAGATGAAGGGAAAGTAAGATGAGGTACATGCATGGTAATGATGTTTAATGGACAAGATTAGTCTATATGATATGTACCATTATCTTAAAAGAAAAAAGAAAAATAGGTGATTAAATGAAACAAGTATCAAACGTTTTTTGGATTACACTTGGCCTTGTAGTATTGGCGGTTTCTTTCGGGACCTTTGCACCAGAAAGCTTCGAAAGCGCAACAGATAATATGAAGAACTTCATCACTTCATCATTTGGATGGTATTATTTACTCGTTGTCACTGGAATAGTCCTGTTCTGCCTGTTCTTTATCGTCAGTCCGATGGGGCAGATCACACTCGGTAAACCTGATGAAAAACCTGAATATTCCCGTATGAGCTGGTTCGCAATGCTGTTTTCAGCAGGCATGGGAATTGGGCTCGTCTTCTGGGGAGCCGCCGAACCTTTATCGCATTTCGCGATAGACCCCGCAACTGAGAAGCCAGGAACCGATGCAGCTTTTCGCGAATCGATGCGCTTCACATTTTTCCATTGGGGTATTCATGCGTGGGCTATTTACGCTGTCGTTGCCATGTCACTCGCTTATTTCCAATTCCGCAAAGGGGAACCTGGATTGATCTCCTCAACATTGAAGCCACTTTTTGGAGATCGGATGAACGGTCCTTTAGGCACATTGGTCAATGTTCTTGCTGTCTTCGCGACAGTAGTAGGAGTAGCAACGACTTTAGGATTTGGTGCTATTCAAATCAACGGCGGATTATCTTATGTATTCGATATCCCCATCAGTTTTTCCGTTCAAATTATCATTATCATTATCGTTACGATTTTATTTCTCATTTCTGCTTGGTCAGGCATAGGTAAAGGTATTAAATATTTATCTAATATTAATATGCTACTTGCCGTTATCTTACTAACGCTTGTTATCCTACTTGGCCCCACTTTGTTAATCTTCGATACATTTACAGATACAATCGGTCTTTACTTACAAAATTTGCCTCGAATGAGTTTCCGAGCAGCACCGCTTGATGATGCCAATCGTACATGGATTAATAGTTGGACCATTTTTTATTGGGCATGGTGGATTTCATGGTCCCCATTTGTCGGTATCTTCATCGCCCGCGTATCACGTGGACGAACCATCCGAGAATTCTTGGTGGGTGTCTTGATGTTGCCTACATTGCTAAGCTTTTTCTGGTTTTCCGTTTTCGGTGCTACAGCAATGGATGTGCAAATGAAAGGAACTGATCTATCTGGACTAAAAACGGAAGAGACGCTTTTCGCCGTTTTCCAAGGGATGCCAATGTCAATGTTGCTATCGATTGTAGCAATTATCCTTATTTCAATCTTTTTCATCACATCCGCGGATTCTGCCACCTTCGTGCTCGGGATGCAGTCGACTTACGGATCTCTTAATCCGCCAAACATTGTAAAACTGACATGGGGTATCGCACAAGCAGCAGTTGCTATCATTCTGCTCTCAGCCAATGGACTAACCGCATTGCAAAATGCATTGGTAATTGCGGCACTACCCTTCTCCTTCGTCATCATTTTCATGATGATTTCGTTTTACAAGGCTCTTGACGAAGAACGGAAGGTGTTGGGGCTGATGGTAAGGCCTTATAATAAGACAAAGAGGAAATAACTAGAAAAGACTCTAATGTCGCATCTAATGCTTTAACGGGATGCGACATCGAGTCTTTTTTATAATGTAACGAAGCAACTTGTGAGGTTAATAAAAGGTATTTAACGGTCAAAACTACGATTGCAAAGTAAACCCGAACTTCTCGTCTGTTGATTAACCGAAAGTAACTAGTAAAAAACTTAGTCACCCCTTCTCCGCTACTTGTATAGTTGCGCTTTTGGATCGCTTTCTTACGTCAAGTCAAGTGGTGATGTCTAGATGTGTAGGGATGCGACTTTGTCGCATCCCTACACATCTTTTTCGGTAATCGTATCGTTGTCCTTCATCCGCCTCTCTCCAAATGCATAAGCACACAGAGTGCTGAGGAATTTTGGGACGAAAGAATAGTTGGCTTCTTACCTGGAGTAAAGCCGCCAAAGATGCAATTTTGGCAGCTGATGCTTTTTCTATGGTTTTTTCTTATTTATTTTAAAGATGTGTCACTTTCTAATAGGCGACACAAGATTAGATGCTTACTCTTTGTTAAAAGTAAGCGAGGAACAAATCGTACAAAGTACTAGAGTGCCCGAAATTGTATCTTCGGGCACTTATAATTTCTATAGAAAGTCATCTATTCTTTTCTTTCCAAGCAACTGCATTTTTCACTTGAATATTGTAGGATCGCGACAGGTAACTAGTCGCAACAGTATTACTTCTAATCACACTTGCCCCTCGAGGGAGGAATTACAATTCCTACTTAAAGTTGTCATGAATAGTTCGCCGAGAGTGAGCCGAAAATGGTTCAGTGAAAATGGAGGTTATCAAGCCCAACTCGCCAGTATTTATGCAAATAAATGGTTAATCAACAGACGTGCCAGAACTTTATAGTAGGCGTGAAATAGAAGTTTTAATACACGCATTATCTATCCGTTTCTTGTAATACCAATGCGGACGTTTCTGCCATGGTACGACTTTCAAATCCATAATCATTTCTCAATTTATCCACTAAATGAAGAATCTCCGTCAAAAACTGAAGATTTTCTTCGATATTCTTCCCGAAGTTATGAGGATGCCACCAAAGATGAAATACCTCCCCATTTTTTGCCGCATTGATTATACTATTTTTGATTCTTCTCAAACGTAATGATTCAAGCGCTATCAGTTTCTTACTGTATGGTCGCAAAAATCGGCTTGAGGGTAAATTTACAATAGGTTCAGTCTCTACCCCATTAACCGGATACGTATTATAACCGGAAATATTCAAATAACAATCTACCAACCTGATTAGTCTTTTCAAAGGCCCCTCACTGTTAAATCTGCTAGCCTTATAAATCCAACTGGACTCATTTCCCCTGTAGCTCTGAATCCCGTTCTCTTTACAAACTTGTAAATACTCCCGATTCGTTTGATTTCTAGGAAATATAAGTGACTGAATCGGCGGCCCATTTGTAATTCTATTATTTAATGACGCTTTCAAATCTGCTTTAAATTCTTCGATTGTTTGTCCCTCTTCTAAACAATAATAATGAGAGAAAGTATGGCTTGCCAATTCTTGATTTGGACACTCTGCTATTTTCTGTATTAAAGACAATCCAAAGTGCAAGGGATCCTGCTCTTCATTTTCACCAATGGAATCCAGTTTTTCATATGGTGAAAAATTTGAATTAGTGTAGCTTGGATGGAGTAAGGGGAGATTTCCCAACAGGTCTTTCTTATTTTTAAAACCTAACATGCCGACCGTCGCCCACGTAGCATGAATATTGAACTGATTAAATAAATCAAGAATTTTAGGAATGGCAATTCGGGCACCAAGCAAATTTTCTTCATATTGTTCAAGCGTAAAAACGTCATGTACTCCCCAGTTCAGTTCGAAATCGAGTGAGATGATGAAGGTTCCTCTACAATTCTTTATACGGCTGGGTCCCTTCAAGCGCTTATTTCTTGGACGGTGTTCTGTTATAATACTTTTCCTCCTCTACTTTTCATTTTTGAATAAAGATTTTTATCATGGCGTTTTCTATATAATTTATCTGCAATATATTTCAAAAAATAAATCGCCGGTAATGGATCTGAAATGGACCAAATTGCACCTTGGACCCTAGATGAAAGACACTTTTTCAAATTAATTTTAAGTTTAGATTTTTTAAACTCTGCCTTAATTGCTCTTATGTCATTTAATGAAAATATCCAAATGACATTTGAAGCACTCTTAATTGAAACTACATCTTTAGAAGGGCTTTTCATTAAATCGTGGAAAACAGTATCAATAAAATGTGGGTTGCTTTTCTTAAGCAAACTAGTTTGCAGTGGAAATCGCCCGTTTACTTCAATCAAAAAATAAATATTGTTTTTTTCACAAAGTTTATATTCAAACTCAGCAATTCCTTGATAATCTGTGTATTCCATTATGGCAATGCTTTGATTAATAATCTCATTATTTCCCTCTAAAACAACTGCTGAAGCTACACCAAATTCTAATGGATAGACTCTCAATTTCTTCATCGTATATCCGACTATAATTTCCCCTGTTGCATTTCGGTAAAGTAATACAGTAAAAATTGTATTCGCTTCGCCAACTATCATTTGCTGTGCGACATAAGATATATTTAATTCTCCGAGATACTTATCCGCAGCTTCTACCTGTAAATAATCATCACAAATGTAAGCCTTTTCTGGTCTGATTTTAAAACCCGAAAAACTACTACCATATGCTAAAGGCTTAATAATAACCGGATAATGTTTTTTTTCTATATCACTTATTCTTTGAAAGGTAATTGGTAATGATGATATTTTATTAATATCTTTTATTTTTTCTATATACTCTTTATTTATTAAATTAAAATTGTTTTTGGATACTGGAATAAAATAACTCGTTTCCAATTGACTCAAATTCGAATAAATGATTTCTAAATAGTCATCTCCATCTGTAAATAAGACGGGCTTCAAGTTAAGCAGCCGCGGTATAAGAAATAATAAATTTTCTACATCTTTTTTTGTTTCCGCCTCTAACGCAACTGTTGTATAGATTGATTTGTGATGATAGTTTTGTCCAATGACGATGACAGGGACTTTTTCTTTTCCCAACGCCCTAATTAATTCAATAGCACCAATACTTGAGGCTAGAATCACAGCTACATGCCCGATTTCTTTTATTTCCGTAATTTTTCTTGGTGCAATCATGCTATTCCCCCTAATTGTCCGGAATAACTAACCTAAAACAAATAAACCTGATCATTTATAAAGTCGTTTATCTTCTCCTTCTTTCTAACTAACTTAAATTCGCTTCCGTCTTTTTCTACAATGGGGGCCTTTCTTTTATAAAAGGTGGGTCAAAACAATTGTATAGGCACCTACATTACTGAATACTAAAGAGTCTCCTGGTTTAGGGACTTCACCATCGTGATCAACTGCTAAATAATCTTTTTCCGTGCATGTATAGCCCACTACGTTAAATTTACCTTGCTGATAAACGCCTTCATTTCTTTTAACTTGATTCATCGGCATGTTCTTCGCATGCATAGTGGGTTTAATATAATGAAGGAACGTAATTCGTTTTATAAGAATATCCAATTATGAAATTAGGGTATCTACTATTAAAAGCAGTAAATATTTTCAAGTAGTTTTCCCTCAACTGTTCTTTATCAAACACATAAAAAGAATCTCTAAACTCACCATTTAGTGAGCGTACTATCCCCAAATCAGTCATTTGTCCTCCTATATTAAATTCATTTCTTACTAGCATTCTATTTGAGTCCAACATGTAATTGAACACTAAAATTCCATATGTGTAATGCAGAATAGTATCAGTAGCGCTATTTTATTATGTGAGGTATTTCCGCTCATATGATATCTCTATACCATTTATCACACTAAATGATTTCTCCCCGACACTTCACTTGCTTTGTCCAATCCGTATTAGACAAATACCACTCAACTGTTTTATCAAGACCCAATTCGAAGGTATATAAGGGTGCCCAACCAAGCTCTGTTCTAATTTTCGTATTGTCGATTGCGTACCTTCTGTCATGCCCTAAGCGGTCCTCCACGAATTCAATCAGGTTCTCACTCGTTCTTAACGCGCTGAGTATTAATTTCACAATCTCAAGGTTTTCTTTCTCGTTGTTTCCCCCGATATTGTACACTTCACCGATTTTTCCTTTGTGAAGAACAGTATCAATTGCCAAGCAATGATCTTTTACATGAAGCCAATCTCTCACTTGTTTGCCATCACCGTAAAGAGGTAATGGCTTCGCTTGCAAAGTTCGGTCAATCATCAGTGGGATTAATTTCTCAGGGAATTGGTAAGGTCCATAGTTGTTTGAACACCTTGTAATCATGACGGGTAGCCCATAGGTTTCGTAATAAGCTCTAGCAATTAGGTCTCCCGATGCTTTAGAAGCTGAATAGGGGCTATTGGGAGATAGGTTTGTTTGTTCTGTAAAATAACCTGATTTCCCAAGCGTTCCATATACCTCATCCGTCGAAATTTGAATAAATTTCCTGCATTGTTCATCAGTAGGGTTGCCCTGCCAATGTTTTTTTGCTTCCTCTAGGAGTGTTTGGGTGCCTAGCACATTGGTTTTCAGGAAAAGTGCAGGATCCGCTATGCTTCGATCGACGTGAGATTCTGCTGCGAAGTTAATGACGGCCTGAAAGGAAAATTGCTCAAAAAGTGCTTCCACTAACTGAGCATCACAAATGTCTCCTTTGACGAAGCGATAGTTTGGACACTGTTCAATATCTTCTAAATTGGATAGATTTCCAGCATAGGTTAGTAAATCTAGATTAATAATTGTATAATTATATGTTGATAGCATATGTCTAACAAAATTCGAACCAATGAATCCAGCTCCGCCAGTTACTAGTATGTTCATGGAAAACCCCTTCACTTACTACTAATTTTTACACTACGAGGAAAATTTACATAATTGAGCCAATTAGCTCTTTGGATTTTGCAACTTCAACTAAGTATTGACCGTAGTCCGTTTTCAACAAAGGCTGGGCTAATTCCACTAACTGCTCTCTTGAAATATAATTTCTTCTGTACGCAATTTCTTCAATACAGGAGACATATAAGCCTTGACGTTTTTGAATCGCTTCAACAAAATTAGATGCCTTTAATAATGACTCATGCGTTCCCGTATCCAACCATGCCAACCCTCTCCCCATGAGCTCGACTTTTAGTTCTCCCTTTTGAAGATATTCATCAATAATTGAGGTGATTTCCACCTCACCACGGGCAGAAGGCATTACATTTTTTGCAATCTCCACAACTTTTTGATCAAAAAAGTAGATACCCGGAACAGCATAGGAGGATTTAGGATTTTCTGGTTTCTCCTCAATAGATAAGGCGTTTCTTTGCTCATCTACTTCAACAACACCATACGCTCTAGGATCATGTACAGTACAGCCAAAAATAATGCTCCCAGATACTAATGTAGCCGCCCGCTTTACTTTATTTCCAAAATCGGAGCCGTAAAAAATATTGTCGCCAAGTACAAGTGCAACAGTCGATTGACCAATAAATCTTTCTCCGATTACAAAAGCCTCTGCAATGCCGTTTGGATTTTCCTGAACCGCGTAGTGTAACTCCATCCCAAGTTTGCTGCCATTCCCTAAAAGTTCCATAAACCCTTCTATATCTCGCGGAGTTGAAATTATTAAGACTTCCTTTATACCCGCAAGCATTAAGACCGATAATGGATAATAAATCATCGGCTTGTCGTAAACGGGTAACATTTGCTTTGATATTGCTTTTGTCAGAGGATAGAGACGGGTACCTGAACCACCTGCTAATAGGATCCCTTTCATATAACATTACTCAATCGATTGTGATTTACATGCAGTTCTTCAATAATTCCGCAAATCTTCATAACGGACTCTACACCAAGTTCACCGTAAAAAGGCATAGCTAGTACTTGCCCTACAGATTTCTGTGCTTGTGGAAGCTTTTCTCCTTGCGCAGATTCAAGATGTTTATACCATTCGAAATCACTGCACAGTGGGTAAAAATACTTTCTTGTGAAGACGTTATACTTTTTCAATTCATCATGTAACCAATCCCTTGACTTACCGTACATCTTTTCATCAATTTCAATAACAAAGTATTGATAACTACTGCTGTCATTTACTAAAGTTGTTAACACTCGAATTCCCGGTAGATGAGCCAGATGCCGTTCATATGTCTTTTTGAGGTTATGTCTCTTCCCTCTTTCTTCATCCACTAACTTCAAGACTTCCAAACCCATCGCGGCTTGTACTTCATTCATTTTTGCATTTATGCCTGATAATACGACTTCCTCTGGGTTAGCAAGGCCAAAGTTTTTAAGCAGGTCTAACTTTCGAGCGATTGCTTCATCTTTAAACGCTAAAGCTCCTCCTTCAATCGTATTAAAAAGCTTGGTAGCGTGAAAACTAAACATCGTCATATCACCGTAATTACTGATTGGTTGACCATTGAGCTTTGCTCCAAATACATGCGCACCGTCATAAATAACTTTCAACTGATGTCGGTCTGCAATAGCCTGTATCTCCTCAACATCACATGGATTTCCAAAGACATGTACGGCCAGAATCGCACTCGTATTTTCTGTAATTAAGGCTTCAATTTTAGTTGCATCAATTGTTAGTGTTTGGGGATTAATATCACAAAATACTGGGGTAAGTCCATTCCAATCTAGGGCCTGAACAGTTGCGGGAAAGGTAAAAGGAGTTGTAATAACTTCTCCCGTTAAATTGAATGCTTTCAATCCAAGAAGTAGTGCAAGTGTACCGTTTGAAAAAAGAGATAACTGGTCAACGTTTAGATAATCCTTTAATTGTTTCTCCAATTCTTGATGTTGTGTACCATTATTAGTTAACCATTTACTATCCCATACCTCACTTATTTTCCTAGCCATATTTTGCTTAGTTGGAAATAGCGGTCTAGTGATTAAAATGGGTTCATCAAAGTAATTGTCCATCGCTCTAATCCCCTTTTCCACAAATTTATTTCTAGTTTTAAATGGAAGGAGCTACACGTTTACGGTTTCCAATAACTGATAAATCTTTATAACCAACGACACCTATTTCCGCTTCAAATAATGATTTCCCCACTACTTCTCCCTTTAACCATCTAACAATCGCTTTTGGTAGATCAACTCCGGCAATGTGGCTGAATGGATATCCACCGCCAAAGCGTGCATTCATCTCTAACACATACGGCACACCTTGCATGACAAAGATATCTACATCGAGGTTGGAAATATGCCCCATCACCCCACTTAATTTCTCTCCAACTTTTTCTAATCCGCTATTGGATACCGTTTCTGAACAATCCGTTTCCCCTGATCTCATAGCATATTTCTTTTTTATAATTGTCGTTTGATAATTACCCTTGAGATCATTGATAATATCTAAACCATATTCTTGACCGACTATTTTCTCCTGAATGATTATACAATTTTCTATATCCTGCTGTGATTCAAATGCTAGATAAGTGGTTTGAATACTATGTCCAACTTTCTTATAAAAGACCGCTAACTCTTCTATATTATCCGCTTCAAAAATAGAAATTGAACCCATTCCCCATCTCGGCTTAACAATAAGCGGAAAACTAATCTGGTTTTTTTGCACAGCGTTGACGGCATCCAAGGATGATAAGAACGTAAGTGGTGTATTAAATCCGTTCCTTTTCAAATAGTTATAAGTCATCCATTTGTCGTTGCATATCCTAATAACTTCATTGTTCGATACAATTATTTGGGTACCGATTTCTTCAAATTCCTTCTTGTTTTTCGAGAGTATATGCAGATCAATATCAAATAAGGGGATTATTGCATCGATATTATGCTCTTCACAGTACTTTTTTAAAAATGGAATATAAGCATCATCGGAGATTAGAGGTGTAACGATAGAGTGATCGCCATGTATCATGGCTGTTGAATGTTCTGTACTATTCGCAACATGAATTTCTCCTTGTTTTTTTAATGCTTCTTTAAAGTAGTTAACCAAATAACCTCTCCTGCCCGCAGAAGTCAAAAGTATGTTCATCAGTTCCCTCCTTGTATTATCTATTTGACAAAAAAGTCATTTTCATCTTTTCGAACAATTGGAGAACTAGGTAAAATAACTCGTTCAATTCTTGTATTTTCGCAAATTTAGTAACAGTAATATAAATAAAGAATCCTAATATGATTTGAATAATTATCTTCACGACATCATTAGTAAGTAGAACGTTACCAGTTGAATAGACGATTGCCCCCATGACAACTGATATAAAAAATATCGGTAATAAATCCTTCATTTGATCTTTCATTGAATAATTTATTTCCCTCGCAGAATAATGAGTGTTTATTAACAATGCTACAAAAGAATTTACAACTGCTGCTACAATCAATCCGATGATTCCTAACCCGAAGAGTAAAGACAGTACAATGAATAACGTCAATACTGCTTTCTTGATAATTTCCAACTTTAAAAACAAATCAGATCTTCCCTTTACTTGCAGTATATTTAAATTGACTGCATGAATTGGATACAGCATCCCTGCAAGACATAGCAACTGAAAGTAGATGACAGATGGTTTCCACTGTTCTCCAAACAGTATATTAAATAGAGGAAACGCTATAGCCGCTAAACCAATCATAAGTGGGAAATTAATAAATGCAGTTGTTTTGATAATTTTTCTAAATCCATCCTTCAGCCGTTTTTCATCCTCTTGCATGCTGCTTAGGACGGGGTAAGATACTCGTTGAACGGAAGCAGATATTGACTGGGATGCCATATCTCTAAATCTCACTGCAGTTGTATAAAACCCCAGTTGTGATGTGGAATAAACTCTTCCAATAATGACCAGAAAAATATTGTTATATATAGTATCCAAGAGACCAGAAAGTAGTAGTTTATAGCCGAATTTGTAATACTTCTTAAAAGACTCTATGTTAAACTTCCAAGATGGTATCCATTTATTGAAAATCCACAAAAAGGTTGTTTGTATAATTTGCATAGAAATTATATTGACTACAAGACTCCATACACCATAGCCCCTCACTGCAAAGACTATAGTTATACTTCCGGATACAATCACTGCAATTACATTTACTTTAGTGATTGTTTTAAAATCGACTTTCTTTATAAGTAATACTCTTTGAATAATCCCTAAGGAATTTATTATCAAAACTAATGAAAGGATCCTAAGCATTGGAACGAGTTCGGATTCTCCAAAAAAGACACTAATTGGTGGGGAAGAAATATATAATAACCCATACATTACACTGGCCATAAATACATTGAAGTAGAAAACAGTAGAGTAATCCACTTGGGTCGTCTGTTGATCGCGAATTAATGCTTGTGTAAAACCACTATCAACTACAGAGTTTGAAATCGCTATGAAAACCAAAATCATACCGATTAGACCAAATTGTTCAGGCAACAGCAATCTTGCCAGTATAATTTGAATGATAAATTGTAGGCCATGATTCGCAGCCATATCTGCAAAACTCCATAATACCCCTATCAATGTTTTTCTTTTTAATGCAGTGTGTTCATTCACACCATTAGCATCTTAATTATTTTTGTATCCTTAAAACCTACTATTTTCTTGTAATGATTCGGAAAGTGGCATTTAATTAATATTTTCGTCCTAATTTTCATCTTAAATGACCAATCAAGTTCACCTGCCAACGTCTTTTCATATGACTTCCTTCCTTTTAGTACATGTAATTCAAACACTAATTTCCGTTTAATCTTTTCTATCTCATTGTTGTATTCCTCATTTGTATATTTGTTGAATTCATCTAATAGATGTAAGATACCTTCATTAACTTTTATACTATTTTCTTTTATAGTTGCGACTTCATTCATACGACTACTCCAAGACCCTTCAACATCTCTCCTGTACGCCGACATACATTCATCTATATAGTAGGCATACCCCTGACTAGCAAGAAACATTTGCATCGGATAATCTCCCACAGGCGCATTGAGGTAAAAGTCAGGTGGATTTTCCATTAGAATTTTTGGATAAAGTAACGTCGCCGTATCGCAAAATCCACCCCCGCCTACTATAATGTCTTCAGTTGGACTGACTTTACTCATATTGTAAGGTTTCACGAATCTTCCAGTCCTCTTGTTAGGGGCTTGTATTATTTCAGAAGCGTGAAAACATAAGGTACATTCCGGATTCGCCTCCATATAATCAACTTGTTTTTGGAGTTTGTATGGGTCAATCCAATAGTCGTCACCTTCACATAGAGCTATATATTTCCCTTTGGACTCTCTTTGTAATCTAATTGAATTTTGCCTTCCCCCTACATTCGTTTCTGAAGTGATTAATCTGATTTTCTTCGGAAACTTAATTACATATTTTTCGACTATTTCCTTTGTACTATCAGTACTACAATCTTCACCAATAAGAATTTCATATATAAAATTTGTTTTTTGCATTAGAAAACTTTCAATGGCATCAACAATATAATGTTCCTGATTGAATGTAATACAATTTATGCTCACCAAGATACTCATGTAAACACACTTCTTTCTTTAAATTACGTAAATCATATCTACTCCATTTCAGTTTCCGTTTGAATTAATAAAAAAATATTCCACTTGTATTCTTCTACAACTGGTTAATTGAAGGGATCTACGCCCAGTAAATATAGGCTAGTAACCATGCTAACTGAACAAAGCGGACTAGATAACCAAATGCAATAGCACTGCTTTCAGGTATTTGAATGAATACATTCCGAATAATACTTTACTGTCTCTTGCAAGCCCTCCGACAGTACACTCCTTACATTCCATTCAAACTCATTAAGTGCCTTTTGATTACATAAAATACTTTTTTGAATTTCGCCCATTCTTCTTGGCTCATACACCGGCGCCTTATTTCCCTCCGTAATGCTGGCAAGAAGGTAAAACAGATCATCAATTACTGTTTCTGTGTTAGAACTAATATTGAATATACCGGTTTGCTCTTCCTCCACAGCACAGCGACAAGCTGTTGCCACATCTTTCACGTATATTAAGTCACGAGATTGGCCGCCGTCGTAAATATTAACTTTTTCATTGAGCAATAAACGATTTATAAAAATCGATACCACCCCCGCTTCACCATTCCCATTTTGTCTAGGTCCATAGACATTTGAAAACCGAAAAATGCAATAATCCAAGCCAATGGATGCACCGTAAAATTCAATATATTTTTCCGCCACCGATTTTGATAGCGCATAAAAAGACTTTGGATTAATTGAATGTTGTTCATCTATTGGAAGATATGTCGGTTCTCCATATACCGCTGCAGAAGATGCAAATATTATTTTTCGCACATTATATTTTCCACATAAGAGAAGAACTTTAACTGTACCTGCTATATTGGTATCGAAATCTAAATAAGGATCATTCATCGACACTGTAACTGAGGCCTGAGCAGCTAAATGTATTACAAAGTCAGGCCTTTCATGATTAAAAATATAATCTAGAATTGGATCGTTCAGATCCACCACATATATTTTCGTTTCTTTTGGTAAATTCTCTATGAAACCAGTCACTAGATTATCGACTACAACAACTTCATATTTGTAATTCAACAATTCCTCAACTACATGAGAGCCAATAAATCCCGCGCCGCCGGTAATCAGAACTTTCAAATAGACGTCTCCCTTTATAGGTATTTATTCTTTTTCGTTTGAATCACTTTTTCATAATAATCTAGTGTCTCTTCTTGCATTTTGTCGTAAGTGAAATTATTCTCATATGACAACCTGCTTTTGTTCCCCATTTCTAATCGTAGTTCAGGGCTGGTCAACAAAATTGTTAGCTTATCAATTAAATCACTTGAATCATTCCTAGGGATAACATAGCCGTTAATCGATTGCAAAACTGCCTCTTTCACACCCCCAACATCAGAAGCTATTATTGGTAAACTAGACCTCATCGCTTCCAGAATACTTAAGGGAAGTCCCTCCCATTCAGACAGAAGAACGAATATATGAGATTTATTTAAAAGATCATTTATATCTTCTCGGTTGCCCAAAAAATGCACTCTATTCATTAAATCTGCATGCTCCACAAAGTTCTTCGCTTCTTCCAGTTGTACTCCTTCGCCGGCGAAATACATCTCCCAAGGGATATTCCGGATTCGGTTTAACGCATCCAATAATTGTAATTGCTTTTTTGGTGGTGCAAATCGTGCAACCATAATAATCTTAGGCACCCTATCCACATATTCAACTTTTTTATTTACCTGAATATCATGAACTCCATTGTGAATCGTAATTATTTTCCTCTTGGGCAAAACCTTGTATCTTAATGCTAGTTGTTCATCGTATTTAGAGACAGTAATAACACCATCTGAAATAAGGCCGATTGCTTTTTCAATAAGAATGTAAAACCACTTTTTCTTGTTTTGAACCCCTTCAGTAAATGACCATCCATGTGCAGTGAAAATAGTAGGTATATTAAGTGTCCAACCTGCGATACGTCCGATTACTCCAGCTTTTGAAGAATGGGTAGCAATTAGATCCGGACCAATTTCCTTTATAATTTTTCTTATCTCAAATACAGCTTTTAAGTCCCAAATTAGATGTAGACTGCGGATTAAATAATTACTGTAAATAAGATTGCTTTTATCTTTTCCAAAAATGTCATGATTGCTTTCATTGCCCCCTGCTACTAAATAAATTGTATGACCTATTTTTTCCTGGCCATGCGCAATATCTCTTACATGGACTTGCGCACCTCCCACCGTATCCATTTGGGTTATCAATTGGACGATTTTCAAAATGAAATCCCCATTATATTTCTCCTTTTGACTATCTTAATTTAAAGCTTAATCTGAACTTGGAACCCACGCTAAGGCCAGTATTAACCATAAGTGCCTCCAATGCAGTGTATCAACAAAAAAACTATTAAAAACTAAACCGATTAGAGATGTTAAAACCACCAAATGAAAAATCCCACTAGTATTCATTGCTGTCTTATAATTTTGATAGGACTTATAAATACTTACTATCAGAAAAGTTACGATTGAAATCAATCCGGCTATGCCGTTCTCTGCAAATATCCTTGCGTAAAGACTATGCGGTGCAATCTGGAAAGCATTTTCTGACTGTCCTGCTCCAATACCAAATGGATTATGAAGGCCACTTAATAATGCTTCTTGTTGCGTATCAAAACGTTCAATATCGTATTTTTGTAAACTAAATCTAGAAAGTAATATATCTTCTACCATTGGTGATTGAATGAAATATGCGATGATTGGAATACCGACCATCGCCAATACTACAATCGTTTTTATCCTTCTTCTAAATAGCTCTTTCTTTACTATTAGTAAATAAAGCCCAAATGAAATACCAAAGCTCCCCCAAGCGGCACGTGAAAAACTAACAATCACGCCCAATACGAGAATTAAAAAAAGAAGATAGTAAACCATCTTTCGCCAAACTATCATTTCCTTCATTTCCGTCATACTAATTGCTAATAAAGCTGGCATTATTAAATAAGGTCCAAAAACATTTGGATCTTTAAAAAAGGCTGTCGCTCTTCCATAAGTCAGATAAGTATCACTTGAAGGCAGCAATTGAAAATATGCTAAGATGCCTATACTAGCCGCCAAAAATGCAGAAAACAAATAGCCTTTCATCATTAACTCCAGATGAGCCCCATTTAAATAAAACCCCATTCCCACTAAACCAATCCAAGTCAAAATGAGATACATCGTAATACCTGTAAAAAATATCGAAATTTTAAATTCATTCAAAAAAAATAATGACAATAAGTTACTCAATAAAAAAACTATAACAATCAATAATGGAAATACGGTCTCCTTAGTAAATGCAATAAAGGAAAATAGAAAACCTACAGCCACAATTGAAATGAATAGAAGATCATAAAGTGCTGGCTCAAAACTTACGAAAGAACTTACTCCCAGCGTAAGACACAGATAATAAGTCAACCATTTTCTTGCATTCGCAGTCATCTCTTTACACCCCGTTAAGATGCCATTCTGTCATGTGTATGTGATTTGTATTTGAAAACATAAGTACATATATTGAACAAATAAATTCCTATATAAACTGTGCGAAGGGGTCGAAGCAGATTCAGTGGGGTCCTTTATTTCAACATATATAGATTACTTTTCTATATATCCCTTTGGTATTCGAGTATGGAAGTCAGCCCCATTGATGATGCTTTCTGCATTTTTCTTCAAACTTTCCATTGTACTTGTCGATACTTTTTTCCCTAAATAACTGTAGGCTTTCTTTATATGTGAGGATTTGCTATCCTTTTCATGCGCTGATGAAGATATAAAATGAACAAGTCCTGTCTTACAAATTTTCAGAGCTGCTTTACGTATTTCTCTTCCGTTGAATCCTAGAATGCTCCCAGCCCCTACATGGACGAGGGCACCTTTATCCACAAATTCATTTAACTTTGATGGGTTCAACCTAATTTCAAGATTTCTTTCAGCATTAGCAATTATCGGTATATATCCTCTAAGTTGCATCTCAAGAAAAACAGTTTGAGCAAATGAAGGTATTTGACGATCCTGGAAACTAACAAGTACATATTTATTGCTATTAGCGAGTGGTATAGCATGTACTTTTATATCCTGCGCCAACTTCTCATATAAAGTGATCTCCATTCCAGGTAAAACAGTTATCGGTATTTGAAGTTTCAATACTTTGTCATTCAATTTTGCTACAAGATGTTTTATAACTGGACCATTCGTCGAGTATTGCTCATGACGATAAAGAGGTGTAGCGATGATATGGGTAACGCCATCTTCAGCAGCAGCTTTCAAGATTCGCAGTGTTTCTTCCTCATTAGCATATCGATTTCCCGGTACTTGCAATAAGTTATTGTGCATATCTACAAGCATAGTCATTTTTTATTCCTTTCCGCACTGTGCTTTAAGAGTGGCGATTCAATCCTTTCTTATTACCATTTAACACCGACCCTAATACCGTGGCATTCACATTTTTTAGATATTCCAAATATTTCAAAGCATTATCTTCCGTTGTTTTTTTCACATGTGTGACATATATACAACCATCCACCGCTTGAATAAGGCTGATTCCATCCGCAACAGTCAAAGGTGGTGAATCAATAATCACTACATCGAAAAGTATCTTTATATCATCTAACAATTTATCCATACCATCTGCTAGGATGAATTTAACTGGATTTAAAGGCAGTGGTCCTGTACCAATAAACGACAGATTTTCTATCCCCGTTTCTTGAATAATAGTGTCCAATTCATAAAACCCTGAAATAACAGATGTAAGTCCCTTCCTCTCTGGAAGATTAAATAGTAACCGACCATCTGACTTTCTAAAATCTGCATCAATGAATAGTGTTTTCTGCCCATCCATTGCTAACTTCACAGCAAGATTACTACCAATGAACGTTTTCCCTTCGCCCGCCCCAGAGCTTGTCATCATAATCGTCTTCACTTTTTTTTGTTTTATAAAATAATGAATAGTAGCAGCGAGTTTATTAAAATCTTCTTTTTCCGCTTTTGGAAATTGAACTCTTGGGGTAACTGATTCAAAATCACTATTATAATTGCGGGATTTCCCTTTCTTTTCTTTCTTCATTAAAATTGAACCCAAAAATGGTATTCCTAAGGACCTTTCTACTTTTCGTTCAGTATTTAGACGTGTAAAATATACCTCTCCTATAAGAACGACAGCAATGCTGATTAAAAATCCAATGCCTAGTGAAACAATAAGATAATAGAATGTGAATGGCTTTATCATTTTTGTATCTGTACCAACAATTACTTCTTTTAAAATTGTAATGTTGTCAAGATTCATTAACGTTCGTATTTCTTCTTGAAATGTTAATGCGTATGTGTTTGCCAAATTGGCTGCTTTTTCTGGTGTGCTGTCACGTGCAGTAATCGTAATGATTTGTGAACCATTTCCTGTTTCAAGCTTCACTTTTTTAGCAACTTCAGGTTTCGCATATGAATCTCCAAGAACTATCTTTACTTCACTTACAAGCCGATTACTAGTAAATATATCTGTATATGTTTCTATCAGACGTAAATTTGTTTCTATTTCCCCCATTGTTGGTGCGCTATTTCCTTCTACTTTCCCCATTGAGTTAACCAGCAAGTCTGTCTTTGCTTCATACGTCCGCGGAATTGTGTATCCAATCCCTCCACCGATTAGCGTAGCTATCAAGATAATGCCAAAGAAAATCATCCACCGTCTTCTAACCGCCTGCATTAAATCTGTCATATCAATTGTTCTTTTCATATACCAATCACGTGGATAGCTAGGCCCTTTCTAAACACTGTCAATAAGCCCCCTTCGCCCTTATAACATAAATAATTGTTGCCGCAATTATTTTCATATCAAATAGCAAACTACAATTTTTAACATAGTAAAGATCATATTCAACTTTCTTTCCATGGTTTATTTCTGACCGACCATTAATTTGCGCATACCCCGTTATTCCTGGTTTAACCAGCAATCTTTGTACTTGATGGCTATTGTATAAGTTAGTTATAGAAGTCATTTCAGGCCGTGGACCAACTAGACTCATATGACCCACCAACACATTCAGTAGTTGAGGTAACTCGTCCAAACTGTACTTGCGCAAAAATTTCCCTATTGGAGTAACTGCTGTATCACTTTCAGTTTTAAATTGAAAACTATCTGGTACGCCTTCATCCCAATTATATGTGTGCCTTTTTTCATTATGCCTAGATACCGTCATCGTACGGAATTTAAACATACGAAAACGCTTATTATTTGTACCGGTTCTTGTTTGGATAAATAACGCGGGCCTCCCTGAAAAGATTATAATTAGAGCAGCTAATGCGATTAACAACGGAAGACAACAAAGAAGTACAGAAAGACTTACGACTATATCAAGTAGTCTTTTCCATAGGCGATATCCAGAAGACTTTCTTTCCGGCACGGTCATCCGCCGATCCATTTTCCCAACCTGAAATTCCTCTTCTTTTTGTTCTTGAATTTGAATAGACAATATACTAATCACCTCTTTCACTATGTTCTTATCACTCCACCAATCTCTTATAATATTATATTCACCATATGTATGAATGCAGAACTAGGTTTCTCGCACTATAATTATTTTCTTTACACAAAAAATAAACATCTATATGCCCACTATCATACAATCCAGCACTATGCATATATTTTCTAAAGGGTTTTCAGAATTGGATTAGGTGGGTGATGAAGGTGAGCGCAATAATACTTGGAGGATTTCTTTTTTTCAGTGTAAGCTTCGGAGGTGGGATTGCTTGGCTTGTATCAAAGCTATTCCAAAATTCAACTGCAGCATTATCACTCCTATGCGGTGGATTTTTAATAGGATTACTGGCACTCGATATCATTCCAAGTGCATTGAAGATGTACAAGTCAATCGGAATCATTCTAGGGGTGCTCTTTGGTTACCTATTTTTTCTAGTCCTTCGCAATTTATTCCATCCATCCGCCGATAATAATCCATCCGTTTACTTGCTCATGCTTGCCATACTCATTCATACAATCCCACTAAGCATGACTATTGGCAGCTTGATGGAGAGTTCGATCGTCGGCATCACAATTACAGCTTCAGTAATTCTTCATCATCTTCCAGAAGGTTTTGCCCTTACCACTGCATTTCTTTCGCAAAGGAAGGGCACTTGTAAGTTAATTTTTTGTTTTCTTAGCTTATCAATCTGCTTTAGTCTATTCATCTGGATCGGACATTACGTGAATCTGTCTACAAAAGAGCAAGGTGTTCTAATGGGAATCTCCATTGGGCTTATTGCAGCTACAAGCATTAGCGAGTTCATCCTGCATAATGTAAAGATTGTTCCTGTAAAATTCTTTATTACGTACATTGTCATGGGTTATTTACTAAGCACTCTATTCCATTTGTTGTTATAATTTTTGGCGAGAAGGGCTTGATAACCTTCTTTTTCACTGGACTATTTTCGGACCGCTTTCGGCTAACTATTCGTGACAGATTTAAGGAGGAATTGCAATTCATTCCTCCCCAGAGGGGGCCTAGTGTGGCTAGAAGTGACTCCGTCACTTCTAGCCACACTTTTTTCAGTAATCCTGTTATGAATGGTTGCCTGTCGCGCTCCTACAATGTTCAAGTGAAAAATGCTGTTTCTTTGAAAGCAAGGAATAGCTGACTTCCTATAGAAATTGTAAGTGCCCGAAGATACAATGCATAATATTTGCTAACTTTTACCAAAGATTATGCATGTGATACTTTATAGAAAGTGGCACTTCTTTAAAATAAATGGCTATGATAAAGGACAAGGTTGATAAATTATAAAATGGTATTATGTCACCTATCCTGCATCTACTATAATAGGTTTCACCTCAACTGGATATTTATGTTAAAATACAAATAAGTTTGTGAAGGAATGTACTTGAACTAACGGTGAAGGTTAGTTCAATAAGATATTGTTTGTCCACATTATCATAGTTATATAATTAGAGGAATGCAGGAAAGGGAGGAGATTAATATGCCGATTTTAAGAGCTGGGTATGGTCTAGACCCTACTGGATTTATTGAAAGCGATGTAAGCATAGATAATATTGATAATGATTACGTGCCTTGCATTCGAGATTCTGTCGAAAGTCTTAGAAATTCATTTCAACATCAATTGCACAGTGTTTATTTGTACGGTAGCGTAGCCAGAGGTGAAGCGGTTGTTTTAAAATCAGATTTAGACCTTATTGCTATGTTTGATGGCAAACTGAGTTCCGTTAAGTTAGCGGATTTAAAGAAACTTGCTGGAGAACTGTCTCAAAAGTATCGATCTCTGGTTCGTGAAGTTGGTATAGTTGTTGCATATTACGACTATACGGTTTCCCCCTCAAATTATTACGAAAATGCCTTTCTTAAGGAACTCTGTGTTTGTGTCTACGGAGAGGATTTAAGAGACCGATTTGGTCCGTATAAACTTACATCCGAGATAGCCATTCGCTTCAATGGTGATATTTGTGAGGCTCTTACTCGGACGTTAAATAGGTTAGAAACAGCTTCTGACGAAGATTTTAAAACATTTTCACAAGGTTTCGCTCGCAAACTCATTCGAACATACTATTCAATGGTCATGGTGCGTTCTCAGATTTGGTCGACACGACTTCACGAACAATCTGAAGTCTTTATCCACCACTTCCCAGATAAAGAATCTATTATTCGAACTCTGCTAAATTGGATAGATGAACCGCCGACGGACCGTGAAGCTGTATATGAATTGTTTAAGATCGAGGGTGAGTGGGCTAGTGTGAACTTTACACATGAAGCCAATATTTTATCTTAAACTAACGGGTGCTTTAGTGAAAGATCATGTGGCTGCTGAGGCAGTTTAGTGAAAGAATAAGTTTTAAACAGGACTATTGATTAAGTACGTAGTATTTACAAAGTAGAATGTTAAAAGAGGGGGTTAATCTTTTTGAAATTTTATAGATTTGACAAAGAAGTAGGAAAAACCATTTCTCATTTTAATTCCAATTTCATTATGTCTCGAATTGTAAAAACAGAAAAACCTACACAAATTGGTTGTATGCATTTAGAAGCTAACGGAATTGTAGGTTTCCATCAAGCTGTTACCCCACAATTACTTATTGTTGTAGATGGGGCAGGATGGGTTCGCGGTGATGATGAATTAAAAGTAAATATAAAAGCTAATGATGTGGTCTTTTGGGAAAAGGGGGAGGGACACGAAACGGCAACTGTCACTGGACTAACTGCAATTGTAATTGAGTCTGAAGAATTAACCCCTTCTAATTTTATGCCAATTAAAGAACAAAAATAAAAAAATCTTGTTCAACTAACAGATGCTTTAGTCGAACAACAGTTACTTCATGTGATGCCCGATAGTAAGTGATACTTCTTTAAAATAAATAAGAAAAAACCTTAGAAAAAAGCATCAGCCGCCAAAATTGCATCTTTGGCGGCCTTTCTCCAGGTACGAAGCCAGCTATTCTTTCTTCCCAAAGAGCTTCAGCATGCTGTGCATTTGTGCATTTGGAGCGCGACGGATGAAGGACAACCATACGATTACCTAGGTAATCGCACTAGACGTCATTCAATCAAAAGCGTTCCAAGTACGCAACTATACAAATAGCGGCCAGGGATGATCCAGTTACTTACTGGTTAATTTTAGTTAATCAACAGTCGTGACATCATTTAGCCTTTAAAAAGATTTCTTTTATGCCACTTGAAATAAGGCTTGTTCTCTTCAGTTCGGTCGATTTTCATTTTTGAATGTATGCTGTATTTATCATAATCCTTTTCTGGAATCTGAGAAGAAATATGCAATCTACCTTGTCCATCGAACGCGATAAATCCGTTCTCATACAGCGCATCATGATTACAACAAAGAAGTACGCCGTTATAATGATCCACTCTTTCAAAATCCGTACTGTCTTTCCATGGTTTAGAGTAGCTTGCGCGAAGTAATGCAGGTAACTCAATCTCACAAAGCACACATTTGTTATCCCACAACGGTAGTAAGCCCTCTCTAAACTTTTGTTTACCTAAACGAATCTTCGTTTTCAACTCCGACTCTGTTTCAGCAATCATCGGAACGAACGTATTACGCTCTGTTTGAAGTACCGTACCAATTGCTAATTCTAGTTGCTCTTCATCTACTTGATATATATTAAGGTCACCTATTAATTCTAATAATTTTATTGATAATTCCTCATTGCAAGGATACAAATACCCCTGATTACCATTTGCATCTATTTGAAATGGTGAATACTTAATTGGCAGAAGCGGCAAAATAACATCGAATTCCGAACGTACATTTACAGGTATTTCGAGTTCATGATATTCTAATTCCACTAAATACCCATTATCATCTCGCCCATCATGATTTTGCATAGTTGACGGTTTACTCGCTATCTGGCACCCTGTTTTAGCAACACTAATCGCCACAATATTTCCTTTTACATAATGAAATATGCGATCCCCTTCATTTACCTCTATCATTCGTAGCCGTGAATGACGTTCTTTCCCAGTACTGTCTTGTTGCAGTGACCAAATGATCCCTAATTCTTTTTCTTCATGATATGTCTGACCTTGCATTACAACGAAACTTTGCATGTATAGAACACTCCCTAAATCGCCATTCAAATAGCTCTATACTCATTATAGCTGTTTTTGCCCAATACATTACTTAATGTGGTTTCAAATTTACTCTATATGTTGAAATTAAGCATTTCATGGAACCCCCTGCTGCGCTATGGGGTGCCTCTCGCCAAAAGCCAAGCAGCTTCGTCGCCAGTCTTATGATTTCTGCGCATACAAAAAGCCACGATTACCGAATTCTCTTCGGTAATCGTGGCTTTAATTTTTTATCGTAATTCTTAAGACTTCACTGGTACAGCTTTAATGGCTTTACCTTCTTTACGTTCTTTAGCATATTCAGCTGTAGCTGTGAATAGTACATCAGAAGACGAATTCAGTGCAGTTTCACAAGAATCCTGAACAACACCGATGATAAAACCAACACCAACAACTTGCATGGCAATATCATTTGGAACTCCAAATAAACTACATGCTAGTGGGATAAGCAATAGTGATCCGCCTGCAACCCCTGATGCACCTGCTGCAGAGACAGCCGCTACAACAGAAAGCATAAGTGCAGTCACAAAATCAACTTCAATCCCAAGCGTATGGACTGTTGCAAGAGTGAGTACAGCAATTGTAACGGCTGCACCAGCCATATTAATCGTAGCACCTAGAGGGATTGACACTGCATAAGTATCCTCATCTAATCCAAGTTCTTCACATAATTTCATATTTACAGGAATATTTGCAGCTGAACTACGTGTAAAGAATGCTGTTAAACCACTTTCTTTTAAAACCTTGAAAACAAGTGGATAAGGATTTCTGCGTATATAGACATACACGATTAACGGATTCACTACAAGTGCAATAAACAACATACACCCAACTAAAATTAAAACTAATCTACCGTATACAAGTAAAGCAGAAAGACCAGTTGTTACAATAGCATCAAAAACAAGCCCCATAATACCAATCGGTGCTAAATTGATCACCCATTGTACGACTTTAGTAATTGCATCTGAAAAACTACCTAACACGTCTTTCGTATTTTGATTGGCATTTTTTAATGCAAGACCAAGAACAACTGCCCACATTAAAATACCTAAATAGTTAGCATTTAGTAATGCATTAACCGGATTGGCAACTACGTTAAAGAGTAATGTTTCAAGAACCTCAACAATACCTTCTGGAGGAGAAAGACCTTCTGCTCCTGTTGTCAACGTTAGTGTAACTGGGAACATAAAGCTTACAGCAACAGCGACAGCCCCTGCTAGGAGTGTGCCAATCGCATAAAGAACAAGAATCGTTTTCATATTCGTTTTCGTACCGCTTTTATGCGCGGAAATAGCGTGCATCACTAAAAATAATACTAATACTGGTGCCACTGCCTTTAATGCACCGACAAATAAAGAACCGAAAATGGAAATTCCACTTGCTTTAGGGACGATTAAAGCTAATATAAGACCGACAATAATACCAATAATAATCCTTTTTACTAGACTTATTTGATTCCATTTAGTAAACAAATTTTTCATTATTCTACCCCCTTAAAGTTTTCTTAAAATGCCTATGATAAAACGGACAGTCACTTCCCCCGTAGAGGCAGTTTGTACTTATTTCGCCTCGAAGTAGACTGATAATTAATTTTAACACAAGGTTTCCGAATTGAGCAACGATTTTTTTATATCAGAATTTATATGCATTTTTTTATAAAATTCACCCCTATGTTAATTAAAAGATTGGAGATATATAGTCAGCGCTTAACAAATAGAATGTTCTTCCAACACCGCTTTGTTCGTTATACTGGCGAGGTATACCACCTAGTTAACTCCAAATAAGTAGTGCCGAGTATATAGGTACATAATAAAAAAGCTACAATTACTGAAAGATCTTCAGTAGTTGCAGCTTTCGGGCTTCATAAATTAAATTCAATCGCATGAAGGCACTAATTGCTGTCCGTGCATTCGAAAAAAGAACACACGGTGCCTGGCCCCCTACACACATCGTCCTACAGCTTTACTTTCTTAAAGCGACGGCTGGATCGGTGTGAATAAGTTTATAGCTTGCAAATACACCGATAATGATGACTACAAATCCTGTAGATAAAATTGAAACAAAAATTTGCAGGGGTGAAACGCTAATTGCTAAATCGAAAATCACTCCAGTGAGATATGCACCTCCGATAAGTACAGCATTGTAAATTGCCGCCATAGCGGATAAAAGTATATTCTCGCTGATAACCATTCTTTGTATTGACTCTTTCTTAAAACCTAATGCAGCTAACAGTCCCAACTCCTTATATCTCGAACTCTGTAGTTTAACAAGTAACACGACGCTGATGAACAAAGCAATTGCCAAAATCAAGATTGAAACGGTAAGGAATAAGCGGCTTAGACTTTTAAACGTACTTTGCAAAGCTCCCACTTCAATAGATGCGTTTTTGCTGTCGATTTCTTTTCCACTAAGCATTTGACTGACTGCCACAATATCTTCAAAATCTTTTACATCGTAGCTGATGGAATAACCTTGCTCAACCTTACCCGCTGTATAAAACGCCTGTTCAACATCGGAACTGACAAAGAAATCATCATACCCCGCATTATAAATACCGCTTACGGTTAGCTTGTACTCTTTATGTCCATATTTTAGTGTTAATTCTTTACCTACTAAATCGCTGATACTGCTCGAGAACTTTTTAGCCAGACTTGGCGTTAAAGCAATTTCATTTTTTGTTATTTTCGGCATTGTACCGTATGACATACTTTCCGTTGTTTTTGACATCGGATATTTTTCTGCCATCGTTACACTATTGTCATCCATACGGAGACTAACATCGGTAATCCTATGTTGAAGGTAGACGTTTTCGATACGCTCATCGGATTCTAGTAATTTTAAGACGGATTTTTCATCTTCAGTTATGATATAGCCATTGTTAAAAGCAGTGTTTTTCTCTTTGAAGTCCGCTATAGACTGCTGCATAATATTGCCTGAAGACAAAGACAGTATGAAGCCAAAAACGCCAATAGCAATGGCCAAACTGACAGCAACATAACGAGTAAAATGCACCTTGAAATTTTTCAACCCTCGTTTGAACGCTGATACTTTACCAGCTGGTTTACGTGTGAGTTTTTGTGCGCTGGCATTATCCGCTTGAATAGTATTATTTTCCGCAACAATTTTACCATTCTCAATAGAGATCACTTCATGTGCAAAATCGCATACTTTTTGGTCATGCGTGATAACGATAACCAGCCTATCCTTTGAAATCTCTTTCAGTAAATTCATAATTTCATTGGAATTACTACGATCAAGCGCCCCTGTCGGCTCATCTGCTAAGATAATCGTCGGATTACTAATTAAGGCCCTCGCAATTGCCACCCTTTGCTTTTGACCACCTGACAGGTTTTCGATTTTTTCATTTGCCTTTTCCGATATACCAAGTCTATTTAGTAATTCTTTGGCATTCTCTTTATTGCTTTGGTCATTTAAACTGTTTAACTCACAATCTAACATGATATTTTCAAGCACAGTATAACCACTTAACAGATGATAGTTTTGAAAAATAAAGCCTATATTATCTCTGCGATAGGCACATAACTCGTCCTCATTCATCTTGCTAATGGATGTACCGCAAACCGAAATATCACCGCTATAATCGCTATCAAATCCTGCGAGCATATTTAGCAATGTGCTTTTACCAGAGCCTGATGCGCCGAGCAAGCACATCAGTCCTCTGTTTGGAAACGTAAAATCTACGTCGTCAAGAACAAGTGAATTACCGTATTTTTTTGTAATATTTTTAATCTGAATCATTAGCGGTCTCCTGTTTTTAATGCTGTTGCGATGTTTGTTCTTACATACACAATTGCAGTTGTAACATAAGCAATAACGGCAACACCGACAATTAGAAACATTCCTGTAGACAGCATTTTTGCATTAAGAATATTCACAGCAAACAAAGCTTCGGTCGCTTTATTGATCAGCGGAGATGTAACAAGTAGCAGTAACATTGCAGTGACAGCTACGGTAATCATTTCAGCTGCATTCAACAAATTCAAATGACGGTTGTTAAATCCACTAACTTTATAAATCGCATATTCCCTTTTTCTCATAACACCCGTGATAAGGAAAATAGCAATGACCATAACTACCGATAAAAACCCTATAACCGTACTTGCAGAGCCTGATTGCTCGGCTGATTGGCTATTTAATCGTACAATATCCTCGACAAGCTCAAATCTGCCAAGAGGGACGATACCTTGTTCGTTTAGTTCATCCTTAATTGCAATCATATCGGTAGGCGTTTTTGCTCGGATGAGGAAATTCATGCCTTCACCCTTCATTTCTGTCTGATTTCTCAAATCATCAAGAGCTGCTTTGCTGAAAAAGAAAGAGTCCTCAACGCTATTTTCCATCATTTCACCTTCATATTCATACACAACCGTTGTATCCGCTACACCTACAATCGTAGCGTTAATTTTTCCGTCTTTCAGTACAGGTTCACCTGTATCCCAATTATACATAGAGACACTGAAATCAATTTCTTTACCAATTGCTTGATTATTTTCAATCCCTAATGATTTTACAAAGCTTTCAGGAACAACTACCTCATTAACTGTACCCGATGGCATTTTTCCCGTTACGAGTTTATTTATAACAGGAGAGCTACCCGAGCTTGCCACTTTGTAGTTTTCCCCGTCAACAGTAATGGAGATGTTATCCAAGGCTTGTAAAAAGGCTGTGAACGTAACACGCTTATCACTTGCATACTGATCATACAAGCCTCCAATATCTTGCGTTACATCGGCATTTGGCTGTTCGTCCTCACTGCCATCCATTCCTCCAGCACTTGTAAAGCTCCCAATAATACTGATATCCAAGAGTCCTTCGCCATACGTATCAAATAGTCCATCGAACGCATCTTGACTACTGCTACTCACCGTTCCACCAAGTGTTGTAAGCAATAGTAATGCCGCCATCATTAGCGAAAGTGTGGCCACTGCAAAACGCCCACTATTTCTTTTTACACTTGTACGCGCTACCGCAAAAGCGTTTTTAAATGATAGCTTATGATTATTTTCCATTTTAAGTTCAGTCGTTTTGACAACACTGTTGTGAGTCGAAGCAACAAGTTCGCCCTTATCAAGCTCAAAAACAGTATCTTTAACGCCAATCAAAGACGTGTTATGCGTAACAATGATAACCGTTCTGTTCTTTGCAATCGCTCTTAAAATATCCATTGTAATCTTTGCGCTTTTTTCATCTAATGCACTTGTTGGCTCATCTGCAATAATTACTTGTGGATTTTTCATAAGTTCTCGTGCAATGGCAACACGCTGTTTCTGTCCGCCCGAAAGGTTTTTTACTTTTTGGCTTGCAAGATCGAAAATCTTAAGTTCTTTCAGTGTCTTTTCGGCATTCTTTGTTTTTTGATCATCTTTTAGATACTGAGGCAACACTACATTCTCCAGCACCGTTAAATCCTCTAGTAAATTAAAATCCTGCCAAACGAAACCGAAGATATTGTTGTAAAAATAGCTTTTCTCCTGGCTTGTTAGTGCTTTGATGTCTTTCCCACCATATGAAACATCTCCGTCAAAATCCTGCTCCATCCCACTCATGATTTTGAGCAAGGTGGTCTTACCACTACCTGAAGCACCGACAATAAAATGAATGCCCTTTCCCATTGCGCCTGAGACATTATTCAAGGCGAATTCGCTGTTATATTTTTTAGATACATTCTTTAGTTCAAACATTTATGTACCACCTTTTTGGATTAATCTTCTTTTTGTCGCAAGAGAAAGCTCACCGTCTGTAATACGCCAAAATTCATCCGCATATCCTGCAACTTTCTACCTGATATCACCAGTGTATAACAATCCATGTTAAATCCTTGTTAAGAGGAATACTTCCCAAATATCCGCAGGGAAAAAGGCTTTGAATAGACGTTAAAAATCGCCATTCAAAGCCTTTTACATATCCTGATAAATTAATGTAAAGTAATCTTAAAATAAGTACCACCGTTTTCATTGTCCGCAACTGGCACCTTTTATAATTCTGATTTCTTTCTTTTCTCACGAACAATAGAGCTGTCTCCAAAGCTCCCCTTAGTAGAAGTTTACTTTTAAGATAGCTCCAGTTGCTCATTACATATTACTTATCACTTTTTTCTGCTTGCATGGAATCTGTTACTTTTTCAGCCTTCAAAAGCTTTCCTTCTTTTTCAAGTTGAGCAATCAGTTCATCTACCGTGATTCCTTTTTCTTTAGCCATTTCCTCTAGACTGACAGCTTCACTCGATTTTGTAGGTTCCGTTACTTCAGTAGCCAAAGTTGTTTCAACAGCTTTTGTCAGCTTTCCTTCTTTTTCAAGCTGAGCAATCAGTTCATCTACCGTGATTCCTTTTTCTTTAGCCATTTCTTCTAGGCTGACAGCTTCACTGGATTTAGTAGTTTCCGGCATGTCGTTGTTGCTCGCAGCATATGCAGATCCTGCAACAACAGACAGCCCTAGCATAAGTGTAGCAAGTGTTAATTTTTTCTTCATTTTTAAATTCCTCCTAGAATGTATTTAGCCTCTGCCCTACGCTATGCAGCTGCTATACTCTTACAATAACTTCTGATTGTGCCGAGAATATGGCGGCATCTTAGTAAGCATCAATTTTCCCATTACCTTATATTACAGTTTCGGAATTTTTGGCGTGACCATGGCCAAATGAAGTCACAGATTTAGATACACTCTTTATTTCAACTACTCATGCCCCCTATCTGACTTAACCTTCTTTTTTCTTCACAAGAGAAAGCCTACCGTCCGTACTATCACAGACTTCATCCGCATAGCCTGCAACCTTTCTACTTGATGTCCTCAGTGTATAACAATCCATGTTAAATCCTTGTTAAGAGAAATACTTCTCAAAAATCCGCAGTGAAAAAGGCTTTGAATAAACGGGAATAACCGTCATTCAAAGCCTTTTAGATTACCTATTTTACTCAATGTGATCTTGAAACAAGTACCGCCGTTTTCATTGTCCGTAACTTCAATTTTTCCTTTGTGCTTGTTTATGACGCTTTGCACAATGGAAAGTCCCAATCCTACACCGCCCAATTCACGAGAGCGTGATGCATCCACCCGATAAAACGGCTCAAATATATTATTTTTCATCTCTTCAGGGATACCAATTCCCGTGTCTTTGATTTCAACTTTCAACTGATTTTTCTCCGACTTAGCTTGAATCATGACATGTCCTCTGTCCACATTGTATTTGACACTGTTTTCAACAAGGTTATAAAACGCCCGATAAAGTAAGTCTGTATTTCCGTTAACAACACTTTCATCGCAATCCAAATATAGTTTAACATCTTTTTTATCCGCAATATGAGTAAGTTCGGAAACAATATCTTCTAAAATATCCTTAAAGCAAATGGATTCATCCTCAAATTCACCATTCATATTTGTCATATCTAAAAGGGTGAATACAAGCTCAGATAATCGCCGTATTTGCTTTTCAAAAACAGTAATGAGTGCATCATATTCTTCCGTGGAATGTACGTTTTTCTTTTTGAATACATCAACCTTTGTTTTTAATACTGCAAGTGGCGTTCGAAGTTCATGAGCCGCATTAGCTGAAAATCGACTTTGCATCATAAAAGCATCGTTTAACTTATCCGTCATTTCATTAAAAGACTGTGTAAGCTCTGCTATTTCATCATTGGTTGGTGGAATGTCCATCGTTTCCGCCAGATTATGCACAGTCCTGTTCTTAATTTGACTGTTTAGTGCATCAAGTGGTTTTAACACTTTGCCCGATACGTAGTATGTTAAGACGCCGCCACCGACAATGACGAGAAGCATATAAAAAATACTTTCATAATGAAAATCAGTTTTTGCCCTTTGTGTACCCTCAGATGGAGTAGGCGTAATAACAGTTAATGGCATTGGGGGATTTTCAATAACACTGCCCTCTATACTAACCTCTTGCGCTGGTAATACAAGGGTTGCATCAATTATTTCCACCATTCTATCAGCAGAAAAATTTAAAATTGCTGTAAGTCCTACACAACAAATCGTTAATAAGATAACCATCATTGCAGTAAGTCGCAGTCGAATTGGCATTTTTTTAAACATCAAGCGTCACCATCATTTTTAGTCATAAAATAACCCTCACCAATCTTTGTACGTATTGGATCATAATTTAAAAAAGCTTTCAACTTTTTTCGTAATGTTGCTATGTGAACCCGAATCGCACCACTAACGCTATCGGCATGTCGATCCCAAATGTGTTCAATCAATTTCTCTTGACTGACCACTCGTTCTTGATTGAGGAGGAAGTATTCCAGTAAACCAAATTCCTTTTTGGTAAGTAGTAATTCATTGTCACCTACAAATGCAATGCGCTTTGACAAATCCATTTTTATAGCACCGCATGACAAAAGGTTATTTTCCTGTACAAATTTTCGTCTTAGTAAATTTCTTATTCTTGCTTCCAATTCCGCAAATTCAAATGGTTTAGTTAAATAATCATTCGCCCCAATATCTAAACCATTAACGATGTCATTTATGCCACTTCTTGCACTAAGGATTAAGACTTTCAGTTCTGCTTTTTCTTCTCTGATCCTTTCTAAAACCTCTAATCCGTCCATTTGCGGAAGATTCAAGTCCAGCACAATTAAGTCGTAATTTTCAACTGATGCCAATTCGTAAGCATCTTGGCCATTACAACAAGTATCGACTGCATAACCATCTATTCTAAGTCCCTCAGCAATGGCGTCCTGTAAATCCAACTCATCTTCAACAACAAGAATTCTCATATCGTAATCACCTCGTATTCGTTAGTTAAAATAGGTGTATGTTACATTTTTGTTATGCACTTATTATCACCTTATTTATTTTCTTGTTTCTGACACCAAGATACTTCCTACCTAATCGTAGTCAAACATAAAACCCCTTCCAAGTCCAGAATCGAACTCGAAAGGGGTATTTCTTCTTTGCATTCAAGGTGGGCTGTGTCACCTACAAAGTAGAGACTTACATATTGCGCCAATTTAAGTCAGTTTGTTCTGGCACGATTCTGAATTGCACTATTATCATACATATTTTTCTGATTTACTGTGTTAGTTTGTTAATGTTAACATAAGATAAAGTGTGCTCATCCGTATTAATATGGACGTTTTTTGTTTGACAAAAAAACAATGAATCTTGCCCACCCGATACCCCTAACACCATTGAATCGAAAAATGAAAACTTCGTTAAGTAGTCTTTCATCAACCAATACTTCGACGAATTTATTCTTTCACATCAATCGTTGGAGCAACCAACAACTCCCATATAATTTCTTACTGTAGTATAATCTTCCCCTTCCTCACGCCTTCTTTTAACCATCCTCCTCAAATTTTTAGTCGACGACTTTTTGATAAAGGCCATTATTTTTAATGTATTCATAGCAGGAACCTGGCAATAAATACTGCGGTTCTCCCCCCATTGCAAATTCTTGTCGAATATACGTCGAACTAATTTCCATCGCTAATCCTTTATCTAACAATTGGAATCTACCATCATCATGATTTCGCAGAATAGGTGATTTCGAAATCGTGCTCAGAATATCAATTCCATTTCTAGCCATCACGATAAATTTATTTCGACTAATTAACTCTTCTGCCAAGCGCCATTCTCCCTTTCCGATGTCCACCAACAAATCAGCACCCATAATGAAATAAAACTCTACATCAGGGAACGCTTCTTTGAAATACTCCATTGTGTAATACGTATAGTGATTACCTGGTAATACATCTAGTTCGTAATCATCCAAGATGAATTTAGGATTATTGTCAATTGCTAACTTTACCATTTCCACTCGATGCTTGTTTTGCGTTTGTAATTGTTTATCTAACCGTTTGTTTGATGAAGGTAGAAAAATAACATAGTCTAATTTTTTACGATGTGCCACTGTTGAGGCTGTCCACAAATGAACGTTGGTCACAGGGTCGAATGAAGAACCATAAACACCTATTTTCATGCCTTTTTCAAATATTTTCTCGATATCTTTCCCGGGATTTAGATCTTGAAGATGTGCTTTTAGTTTTTCTGTCTTTTGCATCATAATTCATTCCTCCAAAGTGTAAGTTTCGTATTATTGCTTACTTCCCGTTTCTTTTTGTCATTTTCGATTGATGAGTGGGAGTCAAGGGACCACCTTGCCCCTCCTCCCTATCCATTACTATTTCCCTTATGTCTTGAACCTTCATTAGCTATTCAGGTCCTGTACTTTTTCTTGTTCCTCACGAATATTTCTCATTTTATTATCCCAACATTTCTGACTTAAATCTACGGGATACTGTTCTGGATTCAAGGTACGCTTATATTCATCCCACAGGAGGTTTAAATTGTTTTTAGCATACGCTTGAATTTCGTGTATAGATGGGGACACATACACAAGCTCTCCCTTTACAAAAATGTCTTGGTGTAATTCGATCGCTTCAAAGTTCGTCACAAACTTCGAGATAAATGTATGAGTCGGGTGAAACATTTTTAATTTCTCTTCCGCTTGGGGATTCTCATCCATCATAGCAATGTAATCACCCTCGGCACGATTATTCACCGTGTTCACAATGCGATACACTTTCTTCAATCCCGGAGTTGTTACTTTCTCTGGATTTCCAGATATTTTAATTGTGTCAACCATATTCCCCTTATCATCCTCAATCGCCACCAATTTATAAACAGCACCCAGAGCTGGTTGGTCAAATGCGGTAATCACTTTTGTTCCCACACCCCACATATCAATTTTCGCTCCTTGTGCCTTCAAGTTCATAATGGTTTTTTCATCTAAGTCGTTTGAAGCAACGATTTTCGTTGTTGTAAATCCTGCTTTATCCAACATTTTTCGAGCTTCTTTTGATAAGTAAGCCAAGTCACCACTATCTAAACGAATCGCATTAAAATTAATGCTATCTCCCAGTTCTTTCGCTACTTGAATCGCTATCGGCACACCAGACCGCAACGTATCAAAAGTATCCACTAAAAACGTACACTCTTTATGACGACGAGCGTATTTATGAAATGCTTTGTATTCATCTTTATACGCTTGAACCATCGAATGTGCGTGTGTTCCAGACACAGGGATGCCAAACATCTTACCGGCTCTCACATTACTCGTTGTGGAAAATCCAGCTATATAAGCCGCTCTTGTTCCCCACACCGCCGCATCAAACTCATGTGCACGTCTCGTTCCAAATTCCATTACCGTTTGTTCTCCTGCCACTTGTTTGATACGTGCTGCTTTCGTCGCAATGAGTGTTTGATAATTCACGATATTCAAGAGAGCTGTCTCTATCAACTGAGCTTCTGCCAAATTTGCTTCCACTTGTAGAATCGGTTCATTCGCGAAAACCAATTCTCCCTCTTTCATTGATCGAATAGTTCCATTAAAGCGCACCGTTTGCAAATATGCTAGGAAATCCTCTTCATAACCTAATTCTTCTCGTAAATAAGCAATATCACTTTCCGTAAAACGATACTCTTTAATAAATTCAATGATCCGTTCCAATCCTGCAAAAATACCGTAACCCGTTTCAAAAGGCAACTTGCGAAAATAGAGTTCAAACACCGCTCGTTTGTTGTGCATATTATCTTCCCAATACGTTTCCGCCATGTTAATTTGGTACAAATCCGTGTGTAGTGCTAGCCCCTCGTCTTGATATTTTTTAGTCATTTAATTTTCCTCCTCTATAAAGGTAAATTGATTAGTTCTTGGCTGCATCATCTCTTACAACAATTCCGTTTTATTGTTCGTTTTCACAACATAAATTCGGTTGATTTCACAATATGAACGCCATAATTCTTTTGAAGTTCTTTACATGCATGTTCTGTTGATTCTTCGAAACCAGGAATGGGACTCATACAGTCATCCAATAAATAAATCTTTGATGGCAAATCATGATTTTCTCCGTAGTACTCGACTATCTGACGAACGGATTCCAATACACAGTGAGATTTTGCTTCCCCAGCGATAACAATTTTATCGTAAGCGAGTAGGGAATGAAGAAACGCATAATTTGTACCGTCTGTTTTGGCATACTCCGGTTTAATGATTCCGTACATTTCGCTTAATGGGTCTTGCCCTTTCACAATTTTTTGTATGTTGGACTGCCGTATCACTGAATGAAAGTGAACCATATTCGAAAACTGACCTTCTAAGGCGGCGCCATATGTCCCTTCAATGCAATGATAAGACCATATCAACAATTGTTTTTTCCCTAAACGCTCCAAGTGAATAATGTATGCTAAGCTTTCTTGTTGTTTTTCTACGGCCATCCATTTTCCTTTTTCAACATCTTCTCTTGTGATGACTGTAAATGGAGCAGGATGATTTCCCTCTGCATCTACCCACCAACTTGGATGAAATATTTGATGCAATTCATGTGTATCTAACGACAAGGCAATCGTCGTCACCTTATCCAGGTTTTGATAAAGGAACTTAGTGACACGTTCAATATCCTTATGGGAATTTGGGACACTTAGTTCTCCGTTTTCCATAAAGTCATTTTGAAAATCAATTCCCATGAACAACACTTTTTCAACGTCTTCTCTTGATGGTGTCATTTTCTCCGCATTCGCAAGGACCATTAATTTATTGAATCCCTTCGTATTCTCACTTCCTATCCTTGAAACATCAACGATTTCTTCATATTTAGTTTTCATCATCGTCAACACACTCCTATATCTTTAAAGTTAAATTAACAATTGTACATTTGTTAATTGTTATAGAGAAAAAAATCACTACCGTTTCTTTGATCAACGTTAGACTTTGGACACCTTTCTGTCTGCAACAGGAGGCATCCATGTTTCATTGAATCACAAGTTCACATACATACCCCATTCACAAATTTAGCGCCAAATCGAAGGGGTAATGTCTACATCTACAAATCGGTATAGTTTTGTTGGTCGTTTCGTAGTGCTTGTCGGTTCTGCTGTTTTAGGAACTTGGTTTTTGTCTAACGCTTCTACGATAAAAGGCAGACTCGGGGCTTTCCTAAAGAACCCAGGCTTACTATTCACAACAGAGTCATTAATAATCGCAAGCAACACCTGGCGCAAATCTTCCAACTTGAATTCTTCTGTTAAAAAGTTTTTAACTACCGTTGTTTGAAACACGTCTTTTCGAACGGCTTCCAAAGCATCTTTAATCACTTGAGAGTGGTCAAAAGCCAAATCTAACGCAAAGACTTCATCTATCGTGAATAATTGAACATCGTCAGCGTCGTCAGCTGCTGCCCTACTTTCAATGTTTTCTTCAGTGACAATTGCGTAATGAGCATTAGATATGATCCATCCGCGTTTATCTCTACCTAATTTGTCATACACACCATAGTGTTTGATGTGAATGCCGTCTACACCTGTTTCTTCTTTTAGTTCCCGCTTAGCCGCTTCGTAAGCTGTTTCTTCTGGATGGATAAACCCTCCTGGTAAAGCCCATTTTCCGCCTTCGATGTTAGGTTCACCTTCTGCATCGAACGCTGCCCGCTTTATTAACATCAAAGCTAATGAATGAGTAGAGGTCGATTCACTTTCAACAGTCGATTCCTCATTTGGGATTAACGTAAATATCGCGATATCACTTGTATACCCATCCGGCGTTCTGTACTGACTCGAATCATACTGTTGTAGTGCTTCTTCTTCTGTTTTAAATTTAGACATCCGATTTCATCTCCTTTGCGTTAAGCCAACTGTCGACGAGCCTTCATTTTTTCCTCAGGGACGCCCATAATTGTTTATCAGGTAACTATCTATATACTATGGCTTAAAAACCCAAAATGTTCTTTTCAATTAACAATTATCAAACTGTTAATTGAATTATATAGCAGGTGAATAATAAAAGCAAGAAAAGCTTTCCTGTATATTATTTTGGTTTTCATGTTCATCAATATATATATGTTGTAACAAATGAATATGTTGTATGCGCTTTACAAGGGCTTTTGGGAAGCTACTAATAAAATCATAATACTCGGACATATAGGAATTCCTACTAATACCGCTTCGACGCTTTGTGGATGCCTCCCGCGATAAGCCAGAAAGAAGACCACTTTCGGTCTTAATGCTCCGGCCACCACGAAGACGCGCCTGCGCTGGATGGTCTATTTGAGAAAGCACATTTCGTTAGCTTTGATGTAATCTGCAACCTGAGTACGTCTGTCTTGAATATAAGTAGTATCAACTAATAATCACTTTATAAACTCAGCCTATACATCTCTCGATATTAATGAACACCCTAACCCTTGTGCAGGCGCTGCAAAGGCATTCCCAAGCGCCACAGCAGATTCGATGGGATTCTTTAATTCAACATATATACTAATTCGGAAAGGAAGAATAGAGAGATTAAGTCATGTTTGCGTTGGAACGCTATAGATATTCCCTACTTTTCATATGCCAAACTGTTAAAGTTTAAGTATATTTTTAATGAAAATCATCGAAATAAAATGAATGTTCATTCATTTTATGTTAAAATCTAACAATGGGAATGTTATAAGGGGGGATTTTATGTTTGTAAAAAAGGATTTTAAACAACAGACTATAAATGACGTTGCGATAGGAAACGGTACAGTGGCATTTCAAGGAGTAAAATTAAATGTTCATTGCTTCGTCGTGGATGGCGTTTTAATTGACACGGGTGCAAAATCATTGGAAAAGGAATTTAAACCGTTTTTCAAACAACAAGATATAGATCAAGTGGTACTCACACATTTTCACGAAGACCATACAGGCTGTGCGGCGTTTTTACAGAAAGAGCTACAGCTGCCTGTATATATGAATGACACAATGCGTGATTACTGTGCGTTGAAACCGGATTATCCAATGTATCGAAAGCTTTTTTGGGGGAAACGCAGTCCTTTTCATGCGAAGGTAATTGGAAGTTCGTTTTCATCGCCGAATGCAACATGGGATGTGATTGAAACACCTGGTCATGCCATCGATCATGTAGCGTTCTTAAATCGTCAAACAGGTCAACTTTTCACTGGAGATTTGTATTGCCAGGAAAAGACAAAGGTCGTATTACGTGAAGAAAGCATTCCAACCATTATTGACTCCTTAACGAAAGTAGTGACTTATGATTTTGAGGATGTATTTTGCTCCCATGCTGGCTATTTAGCGGATGGGCGTGCCGCTTTAAAAAGAAAGTTGGATTATTTAGAACAACTCCAAGGAAAAACAATCAAGCTGTACGAAGATGGAATGCCGCCAAGTCGGATTGGTAACACTCTTTTCCCAAAAAAATATCCCATCACCCGTTTTTCTTTAGGGGAATGGGACTCTTCGCACATTATAAACTCGATAATTCAAGAACATACGAAAAATTAAAAAAGAAGTACCTGTTTGTGGCGCTCAGAGGGTTTGTCGGAATGACATTTTAATGGTTTCGTTACGCCCCACCTACGTCCCCACCCGCAGCAGCAGACTGCGCTGCCTTTACGCAGTCAATTGCCACAACGATCGCCACAAGAAGTGGTTCCATCTCATCATCTTGAATTATCAACTGGTAGCTATCGCCCCATGTGAACCACTTTTTGCTGACAGAGCCAATCAGTGCACCATTTTGATACACTTCGAAATCCATATCCCACCAAGTCCCCCGTACTTCTATCCCTGCCGCATCAATTGTGTATCGTGCTTTAAAAAAAGAAAATTCCTTATTTATCGTTACCGTTTCTTGGCCTTGCACTTCGACAAAGAAAGTCGGTAGGAAACTAAACGTTTTTTTCGTGATCATCGCCACTTCCTGCCTAGCCACATCCACAATCGAAAATCTCTTCGGTATTTGCATGAAGCTTCCTTCTACGAAATACACTTCATTCTCTTCTGCATCCTTCACCGAAAACTTGCCGCTCAGACTTAACACCTTTTGCTTGATATACAACTGTCTCATGTAATCCCTCCTCGTACTAGAAGACTATTTTTTGTAAAACCTGTTATCTCTACTACGAATTGGATGACAAAACGTTTCACTTACTTACTAGAACAACAGCAAAACATTTAGTCCTGCTATTCCCACTCAAGCCCGCATCCGAGCCAACACCCGCTCCCCCGCGAGCGCATGCCCTAAATAATACGGATACGCAACAACTTTGTTGCGGTGGAAGTATAAAATATTCACAGCATCCGTTTCATCAAAATGAAAAAGCTTCGGCATTAAATGTGAAGCATTGGTCAATCGTTTTGGTGTCTCTCGGAACATGTCCTGATGGAGTGCATGCGCATCTAAAACGTTTTCACTATAATAAAATGCGAATCGATCTGGCATTGTTGTTTCGGCTACGTACAGCTTAATCTTGCCAATACTTAACTGATTTTGTGCAACCATTTTCGAAATCGCCTCGTCGTCATAGTCGATAGCATCCAGTCGCTCGGAATCTTCCTTCACTTTTACTTTCCCCTCGGCAATTGCCCAAAAAATCCGATGTGCCAAGTGCACCATGTCCATTTCAATCGCCAACTGAAACACTTCTTGCACAGATACCATGTTCACGCCACCCCTTCTCTTCGTCTAGGAAATTATAAAATCTCGTACTGTGGGTAAGTTTGTACAAAGTCATTTGTCGTCTAGGCTCCGGGCTCCAGATGCTCGGAGACTCACAGGATGTGAGTTACGCAGTCGTTGCCGCAGGACGCGGCGACCTTAGACTGCGCTCCTTGATAGCTGACCCGACTGTGAGGCAAAGATCGCCTCTTCGTCGGTTCATCTTATGCCTGTCGCATCTGAGCAGGCGCCCTGCGCTTTTGTTCTGACCAGTCGATGTTATGGAGAATGCCTGTTTCTTTCACGTAACGGACAGTTGTTGTTCCTGTGGGGCCATTGCGATGTTTTACTATATTAATTTCTAACAGGCCTGGCTTGTCTGTTTCTTTGTTGTAGTAATCGTCGCGGTATAAAAAACCGATCACATCTGCATCTTGTTCAATAGTACCCGAGTCGCGTAAATCGCTCATGACAGGGCGTTTGTTGTCACGGATTTCGACACCGCGGTTTAGCTGGGATAGACAAACGACAGGGCAGTCAAATTCTTTTGCCATTTGCTTTAAATCATTACTAATTTGCCCTACGACTTCAGTGCGGTTATAGCTCGGGGAATCGCCACGGATAATTTGCAAATAATCGACGAAAATAATCGGTTTTCGCTTTGGCTCCGTATGTATCATTTTTCTCGCTGCGGCACGCATTTGGGACACTGTCAGTCCGGCGCGGTCATCAATATGAATATTCGCTTCGTCCAATCTAGCGAGTGTCGGGAGCCAGTTCGATTTTTGCTTGTCCGTGAAATGCGTGTAAGGATTGCGCATACGCAGTCGGTTATAGCAGCCCGTTATCGCGATGAACCGGTCAATCATCGACGTTCTGCTCATTTCTAGCGAAAAAATAATCGGCTTATATCCCGCTAATCCTGCATGGAGCGCAAAATGGTTCAACGTATCAGTCTTTCCCATCGACGGTCTCGCAGCAATGACGATTAATTCGGCAGGTTGAAAACCGTCTAGTAATTTGTCCATATCATACAATCCAGTCGGCACGCCAGGTACATGCTGCATTTCTTCATAAGGTCTTTCGCCCATCCGCACCAAATCCATTTTAATGCCCGCATCGAGGCCTGCACTGCCTTTCTTTTCTAGATCCTCAAACGCTTGTTGAATCGTTCCAATTTCCCAATCCCCCTCTTTCGCATGTATGAGGATCTTGTTTTTTTCACGATTTTTCCATGCCTCACACATCATGTCAACATAACGGTCAAACTTCGTCGGGCTTGCAAAATCCGCCAGTTCAGCCAAGTAATTTGCGCCGCCAAGTAGCACGGGCTCCATCATCGTCAGTAGCGTCACATAATCGACGGGACGTTTTTTTGCCAGTAACGCCTGCATGCAACCAAAAATATTTTTGTGGATTTGACTGATGAAAAAATCTTGTAACACATCACTATCGACGATTAAATAATTCTCAGCCAACATCGTTCCTAACACACTTTTTTCAATCTGCTCATGACGATCCATCCTTTACACCTCCCCTTTGCTAAAGTCTAATTCGAATGGCTTTGGTGGCCTGCTTTCTGGCGACTCGCTGTCCCTTGATTCTTCCAAATAATTTTCAAAATTCGTCGCATTGAATAGCGTGGAAGGGCGTAAATACTTCTGCCAATGTCGATCACCCAGCCAGTTCTTAGCTTTCGTATCAATGACCTTTTTACAATCCGCCACTGTATATCCGTCACTGAAACGCCCTTTCACCAATCGTGCAGTCACCTTCGAAGACGCTTTAAATTGCTTGCAAGCTTTGTCATTTAAATAGTCAATGACAGACACAACGTCGAGATCGTTCTCGACAAGGTCTTTTTTAATACTTTTATTCTCTTTGGTTATTGCTAGGGGCATTTTGCCTTCTGTAGAGGGGGCAATTCGCACTTCCTCTTGAGCTGATTTTGCTGTCGGCAATGTTGCATGTTGCTCCGTTTCAAGTTGAAGTTTTGTATAATCAATGCGGTACCATTTCGTCTTGTCCATTTTCATTCGATTATACGAAGAGGTTGCAATGATATACCCTTTAACTTCCAGTCTACGAATCGCTCTTTTAATTGTATCGACAGACCAAAATGGGAATTCGTCACTTTTCCACTCTTCATATGTTTTGTAAACCCACTTATGCCCATCCCGAATATTGTTCGAGATGAGCGATCTAAAATGCAGTTGCTGGAGTACCATAGCCTCGTTCAACCCAACTTGCATCGCGAGCGATGGAAGCACCTGAAGCGGCGACTCTTTTATTAATAAATTCATCACGAATCCTCCTTTGTGTTTTCTGACCACAGCACGACGTCTTTTGCCTTAACGAAAGATGCCTTCACTCTTTATATAGACAATTCATACGAAAAAGGAGACAAAATGATAAAATTTATTTTTTTATTCACGTTGGTAATGATTACGACATTAAGAATGAACCACTTCTGCTATGTTTTTACCACTCGTTGCCAATGAGTTTACCAATGGGGTAAATTCAAGAAAGTGTAAATTTACAACGTTAAGGATTTTGAAAGAGAACAAAGGTGCAAGTGCCTGATCAGACACGATAAGGTGGAAGGATTGTGAGTAAAGGCGCTCTTTGCCTTTCCCCATAATCCTGTATAGACTCGTGGGGCTAGGCGCTGCAGTCTAGAAGACAAATCCCTATGTATCAACTTATCCAAAGTACGAGATTTTATAGTTTCCTAAACAATAAATAAGCCTAATTCCTTCGTATCTTGAAAGAGGAATTAGGCTTATGATCTTCAACAATCTTGCCCGTTAGTTGAAAAAGCAAATCTATTTTGCTTAGAAATCCCAATCTTTTTTATCAGTTTTTATTTCAATTGCCAAATAGTAAGAAAGTATAAAAGGAGTAAAAAAACGAGAAAATCGGCTTACTATTTTTATCTTTATTAATAATTTTTTCTCCTATTTCGAAAATGCGCTATCTATCAACTGCTGGATCTAAGGGTACAGACCTAGGTGATGTTTATGCAGCTGGTACAGAAGTTACTACTGCGAATGCTACTGCTGTGGGACATACTATCAATGGAATGGCTTCATAATAAATTAACCGGAAAATTAACTAATGGATACATTGAAATACGATCTTCCATCAAACTTGAAAGTATAGATAACTCTAAAAAAACAGCGTACGTTTTCGTTTTAAATACGCTGACTGAATTTAAGTAAAGGAGAGCTAAAATGACTGCTGAAATAGCAATTTCTACACTATACGCGATTGCTGGAATAATCGATATGATTCTATACATTGGGGTTATCCCAACAATTATCTATGCATTTTATTTACTACGTAAAATAGCAAACAAATAAGAAACACGCATTTTGGATTAGATTTAATTCAAAATGCGTGTTAATCAATTTCAATAATCTCGGGCGCCATTTTACGGACTATGCAGGATAAGTTAACCTGTAGGTGATTAAGATGAACACCCCCTTACAAGTTTTTTAATCTAACTCAATATAAATATGTTAGTTTCGCGAAAGTGACTAAAACCCTGATACTATGGGATTTTGGTCACTTTTTCTTTGAGTTGTCTTTCTTTCGTTGTTTTGAACCCAACACAACACCGTTTTTGGACCTGTTGTGTTAGATTAATAGGAAACAAACACTGAGGAGCTTCAATGTTTTCCTCCAACTGTTCAAGGACCTTATCTTGCAACCCGTCTACATTTAGACCTGTCTAGCGTTCACCAGAAAGCCCGTTAATTCAACGATGTATATTCAGCATAACGAAAGGGAAGGGCCATAGGAGGGTGACGGAGGCATCACAAGGGGTTACCTGTCTGGTTCAACTGCCGAGAACCGGCGTTATGTCAACTAAGTATGTATAAATAATATATATATTTTTAGATAAGCTGAAAAAGTCCTCCAATCGAGAATGGAGGACTTAATAATTAAGTGAAATTACCTGCTCGGCGTATCTATGATCTCGGATATTTCCGAAAGGAGAGGCGCGTGGTGAACCTTTCGCACCTCAACTATTCTTAAAAGGAATATATAAATTTTACTGTTTTAATTGAATCACCTTAGTTTAAAAGTGTTAAATGGTTACAGAATTGATTGTAGATAAAAGATTTATCTTTTTAATTATATCATCTTCTGTGTTATTGCTAAGTGGAATCGACTCTGAAGCATGTTTGGATAATTCCTTATGATCACCAACCATAATCGAGTATGCAGCATTCATAAACATAGAGATATCATTTGCATCATTTCCATAAGCTACATAATCTCCTTTTTCAATTCCCAATTTATTGAGAGCACTCCACTTATGAATCCCCTTAGGGCTTATGTCTATCACATTTTCATTTCCGTGTTTATGAATAACTACATCCAATTTAAGAATAGAATCTGTCATTCTGTCCATATCATCTGACGTTAAAATCAATATTTTAACAATGGATTTATGTTGTAAAGTATTTATATTTTTTGCTAATTTTAAGGGATCAAGATTATTCAAAATAGGATGATCTAAAGGACCCGTATATGTATAGTCCCATTCTCCATCAATTAAATATGTAGCATTATATTCATCTAATATATTACTTATAGAATTTCTTTGTACGTCAGTAAAAGAATTAGAATATAGTATATTCCCATCAACCGAAATTAAAGAGCCATTACCACCTATCATAGTGTAACTGTGAAACTTGTGATCTATCACAGGTAACATATCTCTAATTGGTCTTGCTGAAGCAAAAATTACATTATGCCCATTCGCTTTAAGACTTTCAAGCGAATTTAAAATTTTTTCTGATATTGGTTTTCCTTTAAAACATATTGTTCCATCTATATCAAATATAAAATTCATTGAATATATCACCCCTAGGTCTTATATGGTCATCTATAATTATTCACTTATTAATGTGAAAAACAACTCTTTGTAAAAAACTTTAATATTATGTCTTATTATACACTTATCGTGTTATATTTCACTATGCATTTGCAATAAAAAGTAAAATTAGGGGGTAATGTGGACGAATTCGCTATCGGCAACTAGAACAGCTGAAAAAAGAACAGTTTCAAATTCTATTGAGAAAATATCAGAATGTAGGTATAGTTTTTACGAAGAAATGCTTAACGAAGAAGGATTATTTTGGGATGACGAATTAAAAGCGTGGTTGGTGTTTAAATACGATTTAATTCAATCTTTATTAAAAGACAAAAGGTTCAAAGCGAATAGAAAAGGTGACTTTATTCAAAAGTTGGATACTTCTGAATATAACAAAGAAATATTATCTACTTTTTACTCAAATTGGCTAATGTATATGGATGCTCCGAAGAATTATTTTCAAAAGGAATCAAGGTTCACATATTAAATATGGGACTTGTAGAAGATACATCAATGGGCAGATTAATTTTAAGAATGTTATCAACTATTGCGGAATTTGACAGGGATATGATAGTTGAACGATTAGCAGAGGGGAAAACCATTGCGAAGCAGAATCCTGATTTCCGTGAAGGTAGACCGAAGAAATTCACTAAAAATCAAGTAGCACACGCTTTACAGCTATTGGAAACGAATTCCTATACGCAAGTAGAAGTAATTTCAGGGATTTTTAAAAGCACACTAATCCGTGCCAAAAGAGAAGTAGCTAAAGGGGAGGTTAATAATGGCAAAGAAATCACTTTCAGATTATCAAAGGGTTTTGGCGACCAAAAAGTAAACAGAATGGCTGTCAAACGAATTTTCGTTTGACAGCCATTCTGTTTTGAGCATTTAAAAAAGTTTATTTCACCATTTTAATTTTGGATATATTTCAGAGATTCTTATTCCTTCTATTGTTGCTTTTTCAAAGAGTTCTTCATATCCATTAAATTCTTGAGAATAGTGATCTTTAGTTCTTGATAGATAAGATTTACCAGGATTATGACTTATCCAATATTCATCGTCTTTATAATGAAAGTTTAGTTCATCACCCATCGCGATGATGCTTTTGAATTCTAAGTATTCTTTTTCCGTCATATATTTATCTCCTTTTTAATACCCCGTACCTCGGGTGTTACCATTCCAGTCATGTCTATGAGGTACTTTGGGATGAGCTTTTGGGTTTCCGTGATTAGTATAGTCAATATCTAAGTCCGCATTTCCGTTTTTATCATAGTATCTTCTTTGAAGAACTTTTCCGTTCCACGAGCCATCTGCAGTTCTATCTCGACTAGTACGAGGAGTTCCAGTCTTAGGTAATTTACTTGGATTATTGTCTACTGTGTGGCCGTCAGTTTTAGTTCCATCTTCTTTGTGTCCTTTATAAGCTCTTTCGGCAAAAAAAGCGTCTACTGCGTTATAAGCCCAAGTACCTGCTGCAATAACTGCACCACCAATTATAATAACGCCAGCGGTAGTGACGACAATTGGTCCTACACCAGGAATAACCCATGAGCCTGCTAGAGCTCCAGTTATGGCTAAACTATTAATTTCATTACCATTTTCAGCATATACTGCTTGTTCTAGTAATTCTTCAAATTCTTCTTTAGAGTAGAAAGTATCGTTGATGTAAAGACCATCATCTACCACTCTAATTTGTTCTGTGATTTGAGTATCTAGATTATTATCATCTTCTGAAGTGTTTACTGCATATGCAAAATCAAATGGAGAGATTGCTGAAGTAAAAATTATAGATAAAACGAGTAGAAAAGATAATATTTTTTTCTTGGTAATACTGGTATTCATGGTTATGTTTCCCCTTTAATGTGAAATATTTGTATTATTAAATATTATATACATAACTATTTAATAATGCAAATATACTATTATTTTAATAGACTTAGCTGCCTCTAATGACAGCTTTTCTTATTGCGTAATGGAGTTAACTATTTCCGTGAACGGGCGTTATGTCAACTAGAAGCACATGCAGCATACACACTTAGAAAGGTCTATTTCTCTTACAAGAAATAGACCTTTCTTATTTAATGTTCTTCAACTAAAGCTGCAGTTAGTACAATAAGAAGTTCCATAAAAAATTGCTTTTAAACCATTTATTAAATCTCTATTTTAATGGGTTTTCCAATTCATCTGATTGAAGAACTAACGCGGTTAATCCCGTTTCACTTCCGCTAATATGCCCTTCTCCTTTATCCCAGAATATCCCCAATCCTTTTTTCACCATTACTCTTTTTCGGTCTTCTCCTTCCACCCATCCTTCGCCTTCTACTATTAAGAATAGCTGGGGTACAGGTGCTTTATGGTAGCCAACAATACCGCCTTTCTCTATGTAAATAAAACCTATATTAGTAGGTGACTCTGTTTTCATTAGCTTTGAATAGAAAGCAGATATAGAGTTGTAATTACTAATTTCTTGAGCTATCTCTTTTCCAAACCTTAAAATTTCCATATATTCACCACCCATAATTATGTATTCTTTATTATACTTTTTTAAAACTTTACGGAACTCTTATTGAACTAACCCGTTAGTTGAACAAGAACAGGCAACTTTCAATACTTTTCACCGCTTTTTAAAAAACGAGCGAAAAACCTATATTTCCCTCTTCTTCCGTCGCAGCGGTTTCAGCCATGTCCAATTCTTTTTTTCGACTTGCCACAGTTTACTTTAGACGTAACAATTGTTCTCTGTCGTGTTCTTCCAGTTGTAACCGTCCCGGAAAAGACTCCTCGATATGACTTTTCAACTCCAATTGTCCTTTTACCAATTCATCAACCATTGCCTGCATGGCATTCATTTCTTTATTTTGTTGGATTAACAATTCTTGAAAAGATTCAAGTATTGTGGGAAGAACAATTAATTCTTTGCTTTCAATTCGTGTAACTTCTCCAAAAGCAACTTTTCCATTTCTTTTGGATCGGTGCGATGAATCTACCGTTTCCTTTGGTCTTTAATGACTTCATCTAAAAATGCAATACGTTCAACTTGTTGCTTACTTTACGTACGTTGGCCATTGTTATCTGGATCTTTAAAAACGGGCTCAGTTCCAGTATTCGAGTATCCTTCTAAGATTATCCCTCTAATTCCACTCATTCCCGCCCCCTAATTAATGCTAATTCCATCTAAATAAGGTCTATGAAATTATTTACGCTTGTTCAACTAAATGGGCCGTTTGTGCGATATGGATGCAATCGCTTAGACAGTAATCGCGCCCGTTTATGGAAAATCATAGTCTATTTAAACAACACTACCCATTATTAAAATAAGCTATTTTGAAATCAATTTTTTTCCGGAATTATCAAATCGAAAAACAGTCTTTTGTCCATCAAACGTTTCCCCGTTTATCTCAGTGTAGACTCCATCAGTGTAATTCGATATTGACCTCCTCCAAAATTTTTGTCCAGCACTGTTTTGTTCTAATGGGTTAGTAAACAACTCCCATTTCCCTATAAATTGGTCAAATACTATATTTGCTGCTCTTTCAGCAATACCTTTCCCTCTTAATGATTGAATTAAAAAGAACTCATTTACAAAATAGTCAATTCCTTTATTACAATGTGGTGGGGTTGCTATTAGGATAAACCCTGCTGGTATCCCATCTACTAAAATTACATAGGGGAATAAAACTTCTGGCTTTTCCCACCAAATATTTTGAACTTCATACTGATCACTTAATGTTCGAAAATCGTCACTATCCTCATATATCCCGTGAACATTCGGGATTCTACCATAATGTCCAGAAAGGTCATAAAGGTATAAAGGATATAAGTTTTTTATAATATATGCTTCACTTTTATCTGTTAAACGAACATCAATTTTCATAAGCTTCTCCTTTTAAAATAGACATAAAAACATATATGTAAGTTTTCATTTAAACAATTAATACCTTTTAATATTCTTCGTACTTTTTTGTTTCCTGCATGATTCAATCCTAATACTGACTAGGCTCAGATCCCTGGAAATGCGTCATTAATATTTGTAAACCTTAGCTGCAGTAACCAGTTCTAATAACTCATCAAGAGCTCCATAACATTTTTCTACTTAAGTTAAATGATAAAAAGTGATTGTTGTTTCAAAGTTGTTTAAAGCGCTATCTGGAGAATGAAGAAAAATTCTCTTCCCCTGCCCCAATGCAATATGAGTACCTTTTCCCCCGGGTAGTAAAATGACAACAAAATGGCTTCCACTACTCCATTTTGGAGAACATCCCCTTTTTAAATCTAAAGTTGCTGCTCCAAGGTAAACACAAATACCTTAGCAAATTCTTCAGCAATCTGGAAAGTTCACGGAATATTGACCTTATTGAAAACCAATCAAATTCGCATAACAAGTATAACATTATTCATTACCTAAAATATGGTTTATAATCTTTAATAATCCATGAATTATAGAGTCGTAAAAACTATCTCGAGGATGGTACATTTCATTAGCTGTAATCAGGTCATGAAGCTCATTATACTAAGGAACATTTGACTCCAAACAATTATGCTATTATTAATATAGTGAATGGTAACGGAAGGTAATGAGAAGAACTATGTAGCGATTGATGACGGCGTTCATCAAGGAGCAAAAACGAATTGAATGAGGGGGCTACGACGATGCAAAGGCTCTATTTTGAATCTGCATGGGACAAAACAATTGCTCCTATTGATCGTGAAAAAATTATGTATCATTTCCAGCAACAAACAAAACAGCTACAAGACGGCGTCCATTTGTCATTTTTCAGGAAAGCTCGCAATCATAAAGGTGAACAGCTGATTACCGTACTCATTCACAATTTTGAGGACATAAATTTCCGCTTACACAATACCGTCATTTCCTACTATGAACAAGACAAACAACTGGCCAATGCAGCGTTTAGCTTACCTTGTGAAATTGCCGGAAATACGTCTATGCCATGGACGTTTATATTCTCAGAAACAAATGAAACAACTGCAGATCCTCAGTATTCGATTTGGAATTAATACAAAATGAGAGCTACTAGGCAACACCTATTCAACATTTCAGAACAAGCACTTGAAAGCTTTTGGATTACGCTTGATGAAATGACCAGCTCAGTCTGCACAAAAACAGGAATAGTAAAAAGGGTTATCCATAAGTCGATAAAAACGACTTATGGATAACCCTTTTTCATTTACTCAAATTCAGCAAGACACCCTTTACTAATTGCAATTCACCAATGCTCACCTTCCACTTGGAGACGACAGGAGTCGAAACTCTCTCTTTCAAAATAGTATACTAGCAGTGTTTTCATAAAATTGATATCCTACGAGAATACCATCACTTCGGAATCGTCTTAAATTGACATTAAATTCATTCCACCAAATTTACGGAGACTTGCTCACTATTAAATATACCAAGATGGAATTTTCCGTTTCCTATCTTTAATGTACCTTTGTAAAGTTTGTCGTTTACTTCCTCTTTAAACTCGTCGATTCCGCCTTTGTCTGATGTTTCAATAGAATCCCATTTTACATTACCATTTTGCAGGTTATTTCTTGAAGTAACTGAAAGCAATACATCATTATTTTTTCCAACATGCATGGTAACATAGCTTGGTCCATCAACCGTCCAATGGTTTTCAAGTGAACCTGGATACAGCGCAATTGTATTATGCTTTCCTCTCACCTCTAAGCGAACACTATCTGGTACAATAATCGTAGGCTCGATTGTCAGATAGGTCGCGAAAGGACCCGAATGACGAGAAGTAGCCTTAATCGTCACATACATGGTGTCACCTACTATTTTTGTCAGTGTATAATTGTCCTTGTCCGCAATCAGAGGATTGCTTTTCGGATTAACCCTTGCTCTATAGGTACCAAATATAGTTAGTTGATTTACGTCAGAACCCTCTATTTTCACTTCATGATCACTCGTTTCCAAGACAATTCTTTTAATGTTGTCTGGTAGCTCTTCCTCAATTGAAGGTAGATTGAATGATTTATCCTCAGCCACCACAAGTGTTTGAAGCTCGGTTAATAAACCCGTTGAAGTTAAAACCGTAAAGCCAATTCCAATAGTGCCTAATAACCCAACAAATAAAATGCTTATAAAATCGTACTTTACAATCGGATTTTCTTGCTTTGATAAAAAGAGGTATAAGATAATTTCAATCCCTAATACAACAAGGATGATCGGCCACCACACAAGAAATGGTTCAAACATTTTTATTCCCTTAATTTGAGCTAAAAATAAGAACCCCCCTAGCAATACAAGAGATAATCCCATCGATATAGTACCAACACGCCATTTACGCATCATGACCCACCTTTCGGCTTTTGCTTCCGAACATTAGCTTCAAGCCTCCGCCAATTAATAAAATACAGATAACACTAACTTGGAAATAGTTATAATACCAGTATTCAATATCAATTCCTAGATTCGTCTTTAATGTCGGCGCTAACACAGGGATAATCACATTTATAACCAAATAATATAGTCCTAGCGCCAACAAACCAATCCCTATCCATTTTTGGTGATTCACAAAATACGAAATCACTGGGGTATCTTCTAGCTCCTCCTCCCCGTGCATCGAAACCTTTTGCAATGCATCAAAAAAGCTGTAAAACCATATGATTGGGATTAAAAACAGGAACAGTGAAAGTCTTAAAATGTCTAAAATATAAATTCCTAACAAAAACGCTGCCATGAGCTGTAAGCCACGTTTTTGCAAGCCTAAGTACATATGTCCAGCACCTGGGAAAATCGATAATACCGTGGCTAACGTCTTACTTTTCCTCCCTTGTTCACGGCGTGTTTCTTCGAAATCTTCTAAAATCGTCTTATCTATTAATTCTTCGCCTCGTAACTTTTTGCCCACTTGGTGAACCGCATCAAACATGTTATACACCCAGAGCACAGGGAGAATCCCTAAAAATACCAAAAATTCACCTTGGTTCGTGAAAGCTGAAATAAATAAGATCATCGTTCCAAGTCCAAAAAAACCGATAAGGAATGTTAAACCCCTGTTCATTAAACCTAGTTGGAAATGACCTAACCCCGGGATAAAAGAAAGCAAAATTGTATAAAAGCGTTCATTGTCGCCCGTTTTAGTTTCGGTTGTTGTTTGTTGCATTTGGTCAGTGAGTATTGGTACTCTCGGATTTTTTAATAAGTAAAGTAGCATATCCATTAAACTAATTGCCGTTACGATTACTGCGGTGACAAACCCAAGAATAAGTGGTTCTTCTGAATAAAAGAAAATAAACAGGAATAAACCCGATATGAAAGGCAATACGGCCCCTGCCCCATAGACAAACCCTCTGACTTTTCGATTTAAATAGAAATGGCCCACTCCCGGAATAAAGGTGAGGAAGAACGCAAGTAGTGGATTTTTAGTCATCATTATTGACCTCCTTTTGTTTTAGATCCAATATTTCAAATAGTGCCAAAGTCTTTTCCATTAGGTTATTCGATACACTTTGTTCTGACTTTGATAGTGATGATGCTTCAACTGTAGTAACAACCCCCATAACACTTTGGAAGATACCAGTTGTCATAAGTGTTAATGTAATAACTGCCGCTACCGAGTAATGAAATAGCGTTCGCTGATATAGCGTTTTTTTTCGCACCTTCTTTTGAGGAAGTTCCGCAATAATTTCATCTGTAAAGCTACTAGTATCTATTACGGGTAGCTCCTCTGCCTGTCTCTCTATCATTTTCATATAGACTTCTAAACACTGGTCACAGGAAAATAGGTGATTTTCTAGCTCTCCACACGTTGTTGCTGATAACTTATCGTTTATATAACTCATCCACTCTTCGTTACTGAAATGCCTCATCAAAAATCATCCTCCTTCCAATGTTTCTTCATCCAATTTCTTGCACGGTACAATTTCATTTCTATTGTCTTAACCTCAACCTTCTGCTCATCCGCTATTTGTTTATAACTTTTTTCAGTTATGTAATACGCATAAATAACATCTCTATAATTAGGGGGCATTTCATCTAATCGATTTCGTACCTCTTCTCTCTGTTCTTTTCGCAGAAGATGAGCAACGGTATTACAACCTGGTTGAGATCCTGCTGAAAATATTTCTGGTTCAAGAACAGTTTCATTCTGACGTTGCTTCTTGCGCTTCAAATCGATTGCATGATTAATCGCAATCCGCGTCATCCACGCCTTCAGACCTTGCGATTTGTACTGAGGGAGAGCATAATAGATTTTTAAAAACACTTCTTGCGTTACATCCTCTGCATCCTTCTCATTCCTGAGGATCGGATATATCGCCTTGAACAAATCATTTTTATATCTTTCAATCAGTAAACGAAACGCCTGTTCATCGCCTACTTTCACTTTTTCTACTAAAATCTCATCCTGAATAGCACTCTCCCCCTTTCACACTATCTACCTTATTAGACGCATCTCCCCCTACTATACCCTACACATTTCCAAAAATATTAATTAACTGGTAAAAGAGCCAGACTAGAAAGTCTGCCCCTGTTAAGTAAATACTTCTGAATTCATTATTTTCACCATTCCCCAAACTTCTTCATTGCTTCCCCAAAAGTGCCATTGGTCAATATCCCTTTTCTTTAAACCGCTGATACGACTACTTTTAAAGAAAGAGTTCAATGAAGTACGGCAGAAGTTGCCCTCTCTTCAGAACACTATACTAGCAGTGTTTACAAGGGTAATAAGCTACTATTAAATTTGTTTTACTGGATTTTCATCTCTCTCCATAAACAAAAATCCCAAGAATCAAGCATCGATTCTTGGGATTCTCTATTATTATTTCTCCAACTCCAACAAAGCCACACACTCCACATGTACAGTATGCGGAAAAAGATCAACAGGTTGCACAGTTTGAAGCTTATAGCCGAATGGTAGCAATTCAGCTATGTCCGTTGCGAATGTCTCAGGGCAGCAAGATACATAGACGATCCGTTTTGGTTGGGAACGCCCAATGCGGCGCATCACTCTCCCGCCAGCTCCGCAACGTGGTGGGTCAACCAACAGAATATCAGCAAATCCGAACTGATCGTGCATCTCATCTAGTCCCGTTCGTGCATCACGGGCAAGGAATGTCGTGTTATGCAAATCATTATCGATAGCATTGCGTTTTGCAGATTCAATCGATGTCTCGACAATCTCGATTCCCGCCAATTCCTTCACACGTGCAGCGAATGGTAATGAGAACGTGCCGACACCACAAAATAGGTCGATCATTTTCTCGTCTTCCTTTGGTTTACCCATTTCCAACGCAAGGTCCACAAGCTTTTGGGCTTGCTTTGGGTTCGTCTGAAAGAATGTATCAAACCAAAGACGATAGCGATAGCCTGCCATTTCATCATAAATAAAATCACGCCCCGCTAACAGATGCGTATCCTCGGATTGTGTGCGATCAGCCCAGTCTGTGTTTACAAGCCAAAGAAGACTTTTCACATTCGGGAACTTCTTCGTGATACGCTCGACAAGATTTTCAACTGCAGACGCCAATTCACCGTCAGGCGTTTCTGTAGCAAACAATGCCAACATCATTTCACCGGTCGCAAACGATTCCCGCACCATCAAATGACGAAGAAGCCCAACATGTGCCTCTTTGTCGTAGCCTTTAAGGCCGAACTCTTTTACCCATTCGCCGACTTCCAACATGCCATCGACCATATTTCGGCCTGCAATTAGACACGTTTCCAGTGGGATGATTTTGCGGAAATCCCCTTGTTCATGCATTCCCATATCCCCTTCAATCGAAAACGTGAACTCCATCTTATTTCGATAATGCCAAGGGTCATCCATGCCGATCGTATCCAATACTAGTTCAGGATCGAATCCTTCACTTAACAATGCGTTCTTCACTTGCTCGGTCTTATGCTTCAATTGCCCTTCATACGTCCAGTGTTGCCATACACAACCTCCGCAAAGCTCAAAATGCGGACAAGGCGCAACCGTCCGTTCGGGGCTTGCGACTAGAATCTCTTCAAACATTACTTTTCTTCTTCGTTTTTCGGAATCTTCGATGACGACCTGCACTGACTCTCCTATTAGCGTCTGTGGAATCGTCAGCTTCAGCTTTCTAGGATTGGAACCTCTATCACTCTCACGCCAAATCATAGCTCGTCCATTGCCTTTACCATCTAAATGGTCAATTTCCGTGACGTGCGTTACTTCTTTTATACTAGTCAAGGAATGATTCCCCTTTCAACAGTCCATTCATGTATGGAGGAATTATTTTATATTGCTTGTGTACTTCTTCAAAACAGATATACCTTGTCATTATAACTAAAATGGATTTGAATGAACATGCAAAAAGTGCCTACCATTGACACCATATGCGCTCTTCTACTTGTGGCAGTTTCACTGACGCCACACTCCAAAGTTTTTAAGTTACTTTAAAATTTGATAGAATAAGTGCAAACTAAATCGTGGATATGGAGGAGAAGATGAAGAAGCCTACTATACTTCTCGTAACAAAAACCAACAAAGTATGTAAAACATTTGAAGAAAATCTTAGAATGTTTTTTAGTTCAAAAATTGATATTAATATATGTTATGAAACATCTCAATTAAATGAAAAGGTTATGCATAGCGCTGATTTAATTCTAGTAACGAGCCCTGCGCTTGAAAAAACGATTAGAGAATTAAATACAACCATACCTGTTATGGTTGCACGAAGGTCTATTCAAATAGAAAAGCTAGAACAACTCTTAGGCTTTCCTGCTAAAACAAGAATTTTAATGGTTACTAACTCTATAGAAGTCGCTTTAGACTCTATTGATATTCTATATGCCTTTGGATTTGGGCATTTAACGTTAGTTCCTTTTGTTCCGGGTTTTACAGACATTGAACATGCAGAGCATCAAGACATAGCTATTACTTTCGGGCAACCCGAACTTGTACCAAAGCATATTAAAAGAATTATTAATTTAGAAAACCGACCAATTGATTTAACGACTATGCTTGATATTGCCCGTCTTTTAAATCTTTCTTTAGAAAAAGCACACTTTTATACGGCAGGATTTTTTAGAGATTTTGTGAAAATGGGCAGAAATTTATCATTATCAATCCAAAATGAAAAACAATTAACGCAAAAATTAGATTCTGTTTTAAACGCAGTCCATGAAGGGATTATAGGGCTAGATGAAAAAGGGAACATTACACTGATAAATGAAGATGCATATCAAATCTTACAACTTCCTTCTTTATCTTTTATCGGAAAGAATTATAGCGAAATTCTACCTGCTTTCCAGATCCATGAGACATTTGTGGATCAAAAAGAACAACTGGATACCTTACTTCAACTAAACAATCGCTCATTGTTGGTATCTAAAGTTCCCTTAACATTAAACAAACAATTAGTAGGTCTTGTCATTACTTTTCAAGATGTTACAAGAGTTGAAAAAATGGAGCAAGAAATTAGACGAAAAAGTACAGAGTTAGGTTTAACAACAAAATATTCATTTGATTCTATTATTGGAAAAAGTCCTCTGATTGTATCAGCAAAACAGAAAGCAGTTCGATTGGCTAAAAGTGATTATACAGTGTTAATTACAGGAGAGAATGGTACGGGCAAAGAAGTCTTTGCACAAGCTATACATACTAGTTCAGAAAGAAAAGACGGCCCATTTGTAGCTGTTAATTTTGCAGGACTAACCGAAACGTTAATAAAAAGTGAACTATTTGGATATGAAGGTGGGGCATTTACAGGCGCTAGAAAGGAAGGGAAAATGGGTTTATTCGAACTAGCCCATAATGGAACTATTTTTATGGATGAAATCGGGGATGCCTCATTAAGTATTCAAGCCTCCCTTCTACGAGTCCTTCAAGAACGTCAAGTCATGCGTGTAGGTGGCAACAAAATCATACCGATAAATGTACGAGTTATTGCAGCTACCAATAAAAACTTATATCAAATGATGCAAGAAGGTACATTTCGCGAAGATTTATATTATCGCCTAAATGTTTTACCACTACAGATCCCTTCACTTAGAGAAAGAAAACAGGATTTATTTATACTGATAGATTCCTTATTAAAGTTGAATAAAAGCAATTTAATTTTTGAAACAGATATAAAAAACCTCTTACTAAACTATAATTGGCCAGGTAATATCCGAGAACTTGAAAGCTTCATTCACTATTTAATGGTCATCGTTGAAGGGAATGTGGTTACTGAAAATCATATACCCAATCAGATTTTACTATCACAAAAGAAAGGTAATTCATTATCGGAAATTGAAGAGACACTTCTATATTTAAAAACAGGAAATTTTATAGAAGACTACAAATCCATATTACAAATACTTTGGATTTGTAAAAAGAGAGAACAGAGTGTAGGGAGAGGTGTCATACAAGAAATGCTCCCTTATTTTTTAACGGATTCACAGTTGAGACATCGATTATCGATATTAAATAAAGCTAAATGTATTAAAGTTGGCATAAAAAAACAAGGGACAGAGATGACTGAACTGGGTGTGGAAATATTTAATAGATTAAATGTGTAAATGGTGGATTTACTGGTATCCCTAATTGTTAGACATCATCTAACAATTGGGGTGCTTTTTTAATCGTATATTTATTGCCGAAGAGAAAAAGGCAGAATACGTATGATTTTTCATCGCATTAAGCGGAATATGACGAAAAAATTCCTGTATTTGGCTAATCGACAACCATCGTGTTTTTTTAGGTTGTTTTTTCGGTTAGTTAATAACCTATAAATAGACCTATAAACACTAATTTATAATATAAACTCTTCTAAATAAGCTATTTACTATCCTGAAAAGTTGGCATGATTCTTGCAATATGTTTAGTTGAGAGTTTTCGTATTACTAAGTTAACTTTAGGAAATAAGCGTGATCTCATCATTATATTGTAATTTAAAGGGGGCATTAATTTGGAACAGAAAAAGAAGAAAAAAGGTTTTCCGATGCCAGATGCATTTATCATCATTTTTGGCATTATAGTATTATCGGCAATTGCAACATATCTTGTACCATCAGGGTCCTTTGAAAGAAAAGATGTTGATGGTAGGCAAGTCGTTATTGATGGTACATATGCTACTACAGAAGCTACCCCATCCTCCGTAATGGATATCTTTGTTGCAATTCATCAAGGGATGACAGATAGTGCAGATTTGATCTTCATGGTACTTATTGTCGGTGGAATTGTTGCTATATTTGAACACACTGGAGCCATCAACACAGGTATAAATGCAATGATTCAGAAAGCAAATGGCAGAAGATATCCACTTATAATTACTTTCATTGTACTATTTGCTTGTATGGATATGGCGGGGTTAAGTGGTAATGCTGTTATTGCCTTTATTCCGATTGGGATTATTCTCGCAAAAGCATTGAAACTTGATCCAATCGTTGGTGTGGCAATGATTTATTTAGGTCAATATGTAGGGGTAGCTACTGGTACGTTTGATCCCGTGATAACTGGATTGGCACAAAAGATTGCTGAACTCCCATTATTCTCCGGTGCAGGTCTTCGATTTGCAGCATTTATATCTTTGCTTATTGTTACAATCATTTATATTTGTCTCTATGTAAGAAAAATCAGCAAAGATCCATCAAAAGGTTTAATGGGAATTACGCCGTTTGCTGATGACGCTGATGGTATTGATGAAAAAGCAGAAGAATATGGACCATTTACCGGTAGACATAAATTAGTCTTACTAACATTCGCCGTATTCATCGGAATATTCCTTTATGGTGTATTTAATTTTGAATGGGGTATCGGTGAACTGTCTGCTATTTTCCTTATGATGGGGATTGTCGCAGCATTCATTGGAGGAATTAATGCAAATGACTTTATTCAGGTATTTATTAAAGGAGCTCAAGGCATCATTTACGGGGCCTTGGTTATCGGTTTAGCAAGAGCTGCAGTTATTTTACTTGAAAATGGTAATGTATTAGATACCATTGTAAATTCCGCGTTTGCACCGTTGAGTAATTTGCCAACGATAGTGGGAGCTGAAGCAATATTTTTGTTTAATTTATTCTTTAATTTACTTGTAACTTCTGGCACAGGTCAAGCAGCTATTGTAATGCCTTTTATTGTTCCGTTGGTGGACATGCTAGACATCACTAGGCAAACAGGGGTACTTGCTTTCAAACTGGGAGATGGTATTACCAATATGATTACACCAACATCTGGCGTATTAATGGCGGTACTCGCAGTTGGGAAAATTCCATATTTGAAATGGGTTAAGTTTATATTTCCACTCGTAATTCTATGGTCCATTGTTGCCATGATTTTAATAGCAATCGCTGTGCTCATTGATTACGGACCATTTTAAATTAAAGGAGGGTAATTATGGATCAAATAATAAAATATATGCTAGAAAATAAAGAACATATACTTGGAGACATTCAATACTTAGTAGAGAGCGATTCTCCATCAAATAATAAGCAATTAGCAGATATTTGCAATCAAAAAATCCAAAATTTATTCCATCGCTATTTTGGCTACAAAGCCGAAGAAATCGAGCAAGAGAATTATGGAAATCATCTTCGTTTTGAATTTGGTAAAGGCGAAGAAACAATTTTACTGTTATCGCACTATGATACCGTTTGGAACGAGGGAGATTTGTCGTTTAAAGTAGAGGGAGACAAAGTCTTTGGACCGGGAATTCTTGATATGAAGGGTGGACTCGTCCAAGCCATTTGGGCTTTGAAAGCGCTTCAAGATTTACAGATCCCACTAACGAAAAAAGTGGTATTTCTGTGTACAAGTGATGAAGAGATTGGTAGCCCTTCTTCCAAGGGAATTATAGAAAAAGAAGCAAAGAATAGTGACTTTGCTTTAGTCACAGAACCCCCAGCAGAAGAATCAGGAGCATTGAAAACGGGTAGAAAAGGCACATCCAGATACTATGTTCATATTGAAGGCAAAGCTGCTCATGCCGGGAATAATCATGAGGATGGGATTAATGCGATTAAGGAAGCAGCCCACCAAATTGTTTATTTAGAATCTCTCACTGATTATGATACTGGCACGACTATTAACGTAGGCTCTATAGTAGGTGGCGGAAAACTAAACGTTGTAGCAGATTCATCAACGTTTGGTATTGATGTACGTGTAAAATCTCGAGAAGAACAGCAGCGAGTAGATCGAATTATAAAGGAATTAAAACCTAATTCAGAAGGAATTAGGCTTAAGGTAAGAGGTGGCATTAACCGACCGCCTATGAACCGTAATGATAAAACAGGTGAGCTATTTACGATTGCGAAAAAAGTCGCAAAGGATTTAGGCATGGATTTAGAAGAAGCGTATGTAGGCGGTGGCAGTGATGGTAATTTCACCGCTAACATAGGAGTGCCGACATTAGATGGTCTGGGCGCTGCAGGTAAAGGCATCCACGCTAGAAACGAGCATATAGTAGCAAGTGAAATTCCAAACCGCACAGCACTGTTGTGTAAATTAATTGGTTCTTTATAGAATAGACTAAATGCTTTAGTTCAACATATTTGAGTCAATTTCATAATTGAGGAATCAGCAAGAAATAAAAACAGCCGTCTATTCGATTTAAAAAATCGTAATAGACGGCTGTTTTTATAATTCGGTCTTACGGTTCAGTCCCGCATCTCAAGATAAGATAGAGATACTTTCAGATTCGCATTACGTACACGGATTTCATTCAGCAAGTCCTGATCTTTTGTATCGTTCTTGCTTCGGATGGCAAATGTATAGAGAATCATCGTCCCCAAGTTCGTTGTTTCAACTTGTCGAAGTTGGAAGTAGTCGGTTTTTTCACTCAAGATATCATCGAATAAATTTTCGTGATTTAGGTTTTCAGGGACAGTTACTTTAAGGATTTGCGTATCTTTCCCCTTGCCATAGTCCACTTTGAACAGAATATAGAAAATCAGACTGGCGAATAACGTCAATGCAATGGCCAGAGGGAATTGAAACAGTCCCGCTGTCATCCCGACACATAATCCAAAAAAGATGTAGGCGATATCCTTCGCGTTCGTCACGGCACTTCGGAAGCGGATGAGCGAGAATACGGCAAATAAACCAAACGCTACACCGGCATTTCCGCTTACTACGTTCATGACAACCGACACGACAACACTCATCATAATGATTGTATGAACGAACGCTTGTGAATAGCGCTCTCCTGTAAATGTAATTTGATAAACTTTCGTAATGATAAAACTTAGAACCGCAGCAAGTGCCATCGCGGTAATACTCATCCACATAGTCGGAGTGGCTCCATCCAATCCATTAGTTGAAAACAAGTTCGTGATCTGATCCATTTTCTATTCCTCCTGTTAGTCGTTCTTCCAATTCATTTGGTTCAAAATAGCCTGCCTGCGGTAATACATCTCCACTCAGCAGTTCCATACTGGTACAAAACTTTGAAGCACTGCGCTGCTCACACTGAAGCCCCTGTAAAATACGAGCTAGCCAAAGCGGCACACTGTGATCGACTTTCACTTCTAGCACGACGAGATCTGGATCGATGAAATGCTCTCCGTACGGACCATTCTCGATATGCAGATCTTCTTTACGGCAACGTAAGTCGAAATCGAAGGTGATACGCAGTTCTGAATCATGGATACCGTGCAATGCGTGACGGCTATACGATACGACCATTTCGGGACGTAACCGATAGAACTTACGGAAGTAATCAATTTCCTTCATGACTTGTGAATTGGACGTTTTGTAGTGATCAAAACCCGCTTGACCGTCTTCTTCTAAATAGCGATACGCTTCCCCTAGCGGCAAAAGCATCCGTCTTTTATTGACGACTTGCTTATGTTTCTGCTTCACTTCAAAAAATGCCGTGCTAGTAAGATTTGCATCGTCGTATACGCGCAATCGTAATTTCTGACGGTATTTTAGTTTGTTTTTAGTCTCAAAATAAATGCCTTTCTCCACATTGTCAAAGTACAGGCTAGTGACTGAATATTTTCCATCGACGCCATTCTTATCATTTCGCATCTCAGGTCCAATCCGTTCCACAAGTTCTTCGTATTGGCGGCGAGTGATTAAATACTTTTGCTCTTTCCGACTGAAGATTTCGATCGCCATATCCATCTACTCCTTTTAGCTGTCGCTCTATGAACTAAATACTAAAAGACGAACCTTAAACAAACCTTAAAACAATTTGTCCCGCATTAACGGGCAGTAAGACCCCCACTTCAATTCTTCAAGGACACGAGAATAATAAGTAGGGGATCAACTGCCCGTAAAAAAGCCCGAATGGTTAAACTAACAATCAGTGAGGGACGAAGTAACCCCCCTCTGATTGAAGATTAACTTTATCAACACAAAAAAAGAGATCACGAAGACTAACGGACTCTCTGTTTGGGGATAAAATAAACAAATAATAGTCGAAATCGAGTCCATTCCAGAAGGTATAGAGTAAGAAAAATATCAAAAAAGACATTTAAAAAGAGCACCAAAAGGGTGCTCTTTTTCGTGTTATTTTATAGTAAGTTATGAGTGGTATTTGACAACAGATTATATACTCTAACTATGAACATCCATTAGTTAGGTAATTCTTTTTGAAATTTCATTTTCCACTTTTATTATTTACTCCCCGTCATAAGCGTTCTCAACATTTTCTTGTCACCAAAGTACTTTATTTCCTCTATTCCACCAGGTCGAAGAATCGCTACACCTGTGATTTCTGCATTAACTTTTTCTTTTCCGTTTTTTTATAGTCAATATAAGCGGTAAAGTAATAATTCGTTGGGGTATCTTTACTTTGCTCTACGTCGATTTTACTTACGGTTGTTTGATGATCGTATTCGTTAGCCGTTATGTGGAACATTAAGATTTGATTTCTAGAAATAAGTTTTTTGTAACCACTTTCAGAGAAATATGGTCCGTAGTTATCCTTTAAATATGCGTCATACTCTTTACTGAATGGTATACTCCCCTGCTGACCTTCAATCCACTCGTACCATTCGTTTTGTGCTTGTATCGCTTCTTTATTCGGCGTATTCAATTCATACTTCAGAAAGGCTTGAATAAGTTCTATGTTTTTATCTTGTGGCTCTTCTTGAGTACAGCCCACAAGTAAGAGGCTCATAACAACAAAAGATATGACAACCCCAGTCTTTCCTTAAAAGTTCTTCTTTGTGAAGAAAGAACTGCGTTTCCAATGTGACTTATGAAACATAAATTACCCCTCCTCCCACTCCCCATTTTATCCCTATTCAATATACGGATAACTCACATGAAAGGTTTCGTTATGCTCACTATTTCATTTGTTTAAGTATACAGACCACATTACTCAGCATTACACATAAAGGAAATATATCAACTATTTTTCCGACTTAAATATATACTATCCTCTAATCCATTGGTGTTATTTCGTATGCCAGAATTAAAGAAAGGCTTTCATATCCATAAAAAGGACCTATTGTTGGTTTGGAATAAAGTTTGATTAAAAGTTGGTTACAAACATTAATTCCACATATAGAAGAAACCCACCCGTTTTGAAAAAAGATTGATCAAAATAGGTGGGTTTGGTTTCAGTTAGTTATGAAAGTTTTATAAAAAAGATTGATCAAAACCAATTAAGAACCTACGAAAATTTTGGTTTTATACTATTTGTTCTATAATAGGTAAATCATAAATTTTTGTAGAGGGTATAAGATATATCTGTTGTTCATCTATACCTACTTGTATTAACTTTTCTCTAAACTGCTCGATTTGATTTTCATCATAATAATAAATACGGCACATCCACATTACTTAGAGAATGACCTACTATTGTTACATTTCAATAGAATCGTAATTTAGTGAAAATAATTTATGCATTTATTTAAATCAATTTCATAATAGAACTATTAACCATGGAATCCGAACAAGGTTGATTTGCGCTTCAGGCGGACGCTTTCCGCGGGCACGGCTTCAGCCAATCGAACAGCACAGGGTTCGATTTGCCGTATTTCTGCGCGTACTTTGCGGAAATTAAGGCATCCTGCTCTCAACGCTACGCTTTTGTTCGCAAAAGCCGTTCTTTGTGACGGCTTTCGCTGGAGTCGCCGCCTTACGCTCCAATCAACGAATGTAGTGTGCAATATTAACGAATGATTAGAAGAGATGACCACATAATGTTCGTCTATATACTTGAAATAAGTAATTATAAAACTGACTCATTTACATCTTTTTTAGTTATTACATGAATGATAAATATTCTACTTTATAACACTCGTTTCCCAACCATCATATATACCTTCATACTTTTCAGCAATCGTAATCAAATAATCTGTCACACTATTTATGATTGGCAATTCTACTGCTTCTGTATGATTGATTAGGCAAGTGTAATAGCCATCTTCATTTAATTCAAGAGAATCCATATCTGGACTAAAACCTTCTTTTTTGACAGCTTTTAAAAACTTTTTCATCCCTTTAGTGTCTTTAAAGTAAAGGATATGAGTAATTTCTCTTGGCACTTCCGCTCGATCTCCATGTTCCTCTAGTTGACCTGTTAACCACTGATTACCGATATATTGCTGTTCATACTGATTTGGATATAATACATTAAAATAAAACTCCCATGGCTCCTCTTCTTGCAATTCAATAATCTCAAAAGCATATTCTTTTTGCCCAAAAACCTCATCGCAATTGGAAATTAAAACATCCACGACATTTTGTTGTGCATAAAAAACATACTCTCTTACACCATTTGATGTAATTCGGCCTGGGGTGATGATAGAATGCTTTTCTAGCTTCTCATTGAGCTGCGCTTCTAGCTCATCTAAAATTTGTGCTTCCTCAAAATACAGAAAACCGTTTATATCTGGATTTTTGTATGATAGTCTCACCACCATTGCAATTGGAAATTCTTTAACTTCAATCTCCTCTGTTACTTCCATGTCTACTAAAATCGTAGCAGCATGTCCTTCAAATTCACTAAAATATATTTCCCAATTTTCCGACACGTTTAACCCCTCCACACTGAAGTTGCCTTTTAAAAGCAAAAATTAAATATTAATTCTTTAAATTTAATCATTATTAACTTGATTATTATAAATTTCTACAAGCATATTTTCTATTGCAACATCGCCGACAATCCCCATAGGATTTTTATTTTTTGCTGCCATCCCCCCATCTATTTGGTCACATAAAAATGTTTCTTTCAAAGGATCGCCGATACTTAAATAATGTTCCTCGTTAAAAGAAGCCACATATGGAATATCGTTTAGTTCACGTTCACTAAAAATCAAAGGTTCATAATAACCTACAGGTTTCCACAGATAATTTCTAATACTGTAATAACCTGTTGAAGCAATCATTGAAAATTCTCTTCTTGATATCCCGTCATAAATTTGTTCTAATTCCATAGAAGAGTCTGTAAAATATTCTAAATAACCTATAAGGAAATAAGTAGATTTGTCTTCTAATGAGTTTCCTTTCAAAATAACACCATAAGCAAATATTTTAATTTCCTCTAAATAGATTTCGAAAATTCTACCACTGTATATCTCTTTATTATACTTCGGTTGGGGTTTCGCCTTTATTTTTATGTTAGATATTTTGATACCCTCTAATTTCCTTTCATCTACTGCAATAATTTTTGCTAATAAACCTTCAATTTCCTCTAGATTGGTTGTTTCCAATAAAGAAAATAGTAGTGCATTTATTGTTATTAATTGTTTTTCCAAAGCCACACATCCTATATACATTTATAATTCAATAAGACCGTTCAAATCAGCTTGAACGGCCTTATTTTACAATCCCTACTCTACCTGATTAGTCTATCATTACTCCCCAGCCATCACTGTATGCATCGAACGGTTTGACTAATTTATCTAACTTTTCCTGCATATCCATAATTGGTTGATATTCCAGCAACATATTCACCTGAACAGTACAATCCCAATCATCGTATTCTTCATCATAAAACCCTTCTACTTGAAAATCATTGTGGTGTAGAACAGTTAAAGTTGCTTGTAAACTGTCTTCATCTGCACAAGCAATATGAAAATCAACATCATGTCGTTGACTGAAATCAGCACCTTCTTTTTTTAACGATTTCAACACTTGCCCATCTTCATCATTCGGAAACATTTAATAACCCCTCTTCTTTTTGCGCTAATAATCTATCAACTTGTTCATCTTTCATACATTGCGTTTACTTCGTTCTTTTGCCGATTTCTGTTTTCTTTTTATATTTCTCTTTCCAATATACTTATATCCATCTGAGAAGGATTCAGCCTCCAAAATTGTATCTTTGGAGGCTTCTCTCCATGTAAGAAGCACACTATTCCCTCTTCCCAAAAAGTTTTAGTACTTCGTGTACCTGTTGGAAAGCGAGGGATGAACAGCCACCATACGATTACCGAACAAGATGTCTCCAAGTCGTTCAATCTACAGCAATCCAATAGAAACAGTACAAGTAAGGCTTAGTGTTTGATCTGGTTAGTTTTAGTTAACCAATATACATATAAAAAATAGTTTAAATTATTTTCTATTTGAATCAATTTCACAATTACTTATTTCATGTATAAAGACGAACGAAATAGTTCATTTACCAATTCATTGTCCGTCAATTTTACGGACTACTCTCGTTGATTGTAGCGGAAGATGGCGACTCCTGCGGGAACAGCGCGAGCTGAAGACCCCGCAGGAGTGAAACGACGAGGAGGCTGAAGCCGTGCCCGCGGAAAGCGTCCATCTGAAGCGGAAATTAACATTGTTCGTTTTTCCCGTTTAATAATCCTATTTTGAAATTGATTCATTTAGCTTCATCTTCATGAAAACGACCTTTATATACGTAAGTTAACGTAATAAAGATATATATGGCTAATGTAATGCCTGTTACGATAATAGATGTTGTAAAAATAATACCAATAAGGATCGCGCTTAAAGCAATAATAGCTACCCAAGTCGTATAAGGGAACCATTTTACTGCATAGCTACTTGTTTTTTGTGGCTGGATTTTTCGCGATTTCAGATGAGCAATCGAAATGATTAACCAAATAAATAATACGGTATATCCAAGTGAACCCATTAGGAATTCAAAGGTCTTACTTCCTGCAAATAAAGAAATAATTACACCCGTATATAAAGCTAACGTACACATCAATATGGCATAAACAGGAACGTTCTTTTTCGATAAATGTGCAAAGATTTTAGGAATACGTCCGTCCACAGCTTGTGTATATAGCACACGTGATGAACCATACAAACCTGAGTTCATAGATGAAACAATCGCGAGTATAACAACTGCATTCATAATATGGTCAGCACCTGGAATCCCAATCATTTTAAATACCATTACAAATGGACTCTCTGATACCCCGTTTACTTCATTCCAAGGAATCAAGCTAACTATAATAAAGAAAGGCAATAAATAGAAGGTAATAATTCGTACTAATGTACTGCGAACAGCTTTTGGCACAGCCTTTTCAGGATTTTTCGTTTCAGCTAACGTAATACCAATAATTTCAGTACCCCCGTAAGAATAGATCACAACAAGCATTGCAGCAATTAAGCCCGTTGGTCCATTTGGTAAGAATCCACCATGAACCGTCAAATTAGAAAAACCAACAGCTGTATGGTTACCAAATGTCACAAGTAATAACGCCAATCCAGCTATGATAAACACCACAATAACAGCAATTTTAATTAGCGCAAGCCAGTATTCTGTTTCTGCAAAAACTTTTACGGACAACAAGTTAACAACTGTAACTAATATGGAAACGGATAATGCTAGTATCCAAATCGGATACTCTGGCAACCAATACTGAATGAAAATAGCTGCAACTACCGATTCGGCTGCAATATTTAAAACCCACATCTTCCAATAAATCCAATCTAAAAAATATGCAGGGTACTTGCCTAGTATCGATTGTACTAAATCTCTAAAGGTTCTTGCACCGCTATTGCGGACCGCCATTTCCGCTAGACCTTGCATAACAAATAACAGAATAATACCACCTATTAAGTACGCAATAAGTACTGATGGACCTGCTATATCAATGGCTGCACTGCTTCCTTTAAATAATCCTGCACCAATGGCGCCACCTAATGCCATCATGGTAATATGACGGGATGTCATTGTTCTCTGTAATCTCTGGTTGTCGTTCCCCATTTTTTTTCCCCCTAAAATCAATTACGCCATAGGCTTTATCTACATTCATCTTTAGATGAATGTAGATAAAAAAGCATATCGTCTCTTCCTTCATCATCAAATGAAAGAAGAGACGATATGCTTTTTGCAAACCGCGGTACCACTCTAATTGGTTCTCCATGAACCCTACTTTAAAACCTTGTAACGAAGGTTAATCGTTAAAGTAAATAGAATAGCCGTCAGTTCTATTTGCTTTACCACTCCTAGGCAAGTTCAAAGTATTATTGGACTGCGTTGCACCACCCCGCAGCTCTCTTAACCAAATAATGTGCTTTTACTACTCCTACTCTTTGCGTTTCAAAAAGTTATATTTAATAATCTTTAACTGATATATTACATATTACATTTTCGATTTAGTTCTGTCAATTTTTTATTCTACAATAATCTTCAAAATTGAAGCATCATACGAAGTTTGGACAAGGTTTCTCTAAACGCTAAACAAAAAAAGCTTGACCTTTAGATATTTTCACACTATAATTTCGTTTATTATCTAAATATCAAACGAGCGATGACAAGAACCCTATTAAGCCGGTCTCCCTGTTAATAGAGAATCAGTGGTTGGTGCAAACTGATACAAAGACTAGGTGAATTTCATTCTTGGAGCTTTTTTTATACTGCATGGTTATTTTAAGTAGTATAGAACGGATTAAACCGTTATTTTAATCAAGTGGGAAACAAGTATTGTTTCCAATTAGGGTGGTACCGCGTGAAAGACAAAAAACCACGTCCCTATCGTTAAAGATAGAGATGTGGTTTTTTGTCTTTCATTTTTTTTATAGAGGACAGAACATAATAAAAAGAGATTGGATTGATTATCATCCGAACAACAGAGCAGTGGTCATCGAAGATCGGATTTATTCTATCTGCAGCAGGATCTGCAATAGGAATAGGCGCAATATGGAAGCTTCCTTATGTAACGGGTATAAATGGGGGAGGAGCATTCTTTCTTATATTCATCTTATTTTCTTTATTTATAGGTTTTCCATTGTTATTAGCAGAGTTCGTTATTGGTAGAAGTACACAAAAAGAAGCAGTTAGTGCCTATCGTAGTTTAGCTCCTACTACTAATTGGCATTGGATCGGTAAGTTGGGCGTATTAACCTGTTTCCTATTATTGTCTTTTTATAGTGTAATCGGTGGTTGGATTGTTATCTATTTTGCAAAAGGTTTGTTTGGTGGAATAATTAGTGAGGGTGTAGATTATGCATTAGTCTTTAACGAAACCATTGGAAATCCTATCTTGGTCATTGTCGCCCAATTTGCATTTTTGATTATTACAGTGTTAGTTGTATCGAAAGGGATTAAAAATGGAATTGAAAAAGTGAGTAAAATTTTGATGCCCGCTTTATTTATACTCTTTTTTATTCTAATCATTCGTTCACTTACACTCGATAACGCTATGGAAGGTGTAAAATTCTTTTTAGCACCTGATTTCTCGAGTATCACTTCCCAAACGATTCTGTATGCGATGGGTCAAGCTTTTTTCTCCTTAAGTGTCGGAGTATCCGTTATGGTTACGTATAGTTCATATCTTTCTAAAAAAGAAAGCTTAATTCAACCAGCTATTTCAATCGTTACAATGAATTTGTTTATTGCTTTATTAGCAGGATTAGCAATCTTCCCAGCTGTTTTTGCATTAGATTTAGAACCGGCTGAAGGACCTGGTTTGTTGTTTGTTGTATTACCTGCAGTGTTTGATCAAATTATGTTTGGAGAAGTTTTCTTATTAGGATTTTTAGCATTATTTTTATTTGCCACATTAACTTCAGCTTTTTCAATGTTAGAAATTATTGTAGCATCTGTAGTGAAAGGAAATGAAGCGAAGAGAACAAAGTTTTCATTTATTATTGGTGCTTTAATTTTCGCAGTAGGAATTCCCTCTGCATTATCCTATAGTGTTTTTGCTGATATTTTAATCTTCTCGAAAAATATTTTTGATGCCGCTGATTATTTAGTTAGTAATATTCTAATGCCTCTAGGTGTGTTATTAATTTCAATTTTCGTCACACGTAAGATTAGCAAAAGCACATTACGGGAGGAAGTATTACAGCATTCTCGTTTAGGGGCTTCTGCATTTACTATATGGTTTTTTATAATGAAGTACATTATTCCTTTAGTAATTATCGTCGTATTTCTTGATATTACTGGCATACTTGATAAAATAATTGAGTTCTTTTAATAGCCTTCACATTTATCTTTCTGTCTTTTAATAAGTCATGATTAATTGGGTGTCCATTGCAAACACATGGTACCACTTGAAGTAATTATTAATAAGATTCCCGTCCCTCGATGCAGCTAAATGAGTTAGATAAAAGGCGACCTACCCATAATCCGCGCCAATACCAGAGCCTCGACCTTCTTTAATCCATTTTCCATTTTTAGATGTTCTTGCTCGTTTAGACATAAAAAACGCCCCTTTAGACAACTATAATCTAAAGGGGCATTTCATCGCGACTTTATTTTAAACATCGTATCTTTTTTATAAACATCGCAACTTTATTTCAAAGCTATACCTATTTATTTGTCATTTACTTGTTATGTCTCCCAAAAGAGAACTAGTTACACGAAAATGTGATCTCTTACTTTGGAAGTTTCACTATAAAAGTGGTTCCTTTATGCTGGTTCCTTGTTACATTAATCGTTCCATTGTGCATCGATACAATCCACTGGGCGATAGACAATCCTAATCCCATACCTCCAGTTTCCCTAGTTCGGGCTTTGTCTTCTCGGTAAAAGCGATCGAAAATGTAATGGATATTTTCTTCTTTGATACCGATCCCCGTATCACTCACTTCAATTGCAACTTTCTGATCCTCGACATATGTTTTCACACGAATACGATCGTTTTCGTTCGTATATTTTAAAGCATTGTCCAATAAAATTACCAACAGTTGATGCAGCCGAGTCTCATCTGCTTCTATAGTAAAAGGGCTTTGACAATTTAGCGAAAAATGTTTATCCTGCGATTCAGCAATTTCCTTATAAGGCGTACATACGCTTCGGATGAATGTATCGATATGAATGGATTGCTTCACAATCTGTGTTTCCGCCGAATCTGCTCTTGCCAAGGTCAATAAATCCGAAGTGAGTTTGGACAACCGCCTTGTTTCAGACAAGCTTAGGGCTATATTTTCAAACCTATCTGAAATTCTTTCTTGCGGTGCCGTTAGGAGAAGCTCCAGCTTATTTTGAATGATCGTCAAAGGCGTCCTGAGTTCATGTGAAGCATTTTCAACAAACTCCGCCTGCTTATTCCAAGAATGAATAATTGGTTTCATCATCTTTTTAGATAAGATGTAACTAGCGGAAATAGAGAGGACGATGAAGATTACCGACCAGATAATGAACAGTTTCTCAAAGTTGGAAATGATGGTTTGTTCAGCATCCACGTTGATCATCAGCTGTGTGTAGGCAATTTCATCCTCATCATTATGGTCTTCAAAAAGAATATATCTAAAGTGATACAGATCATTGATTTTCGTCATTGTAATCTTGTCCATATTTGTTTTATCCAGCTTATACTCTTTTAGATAGTTTTCGTAAAATAAGGTTCCGATTTCATTTTCATTACGTATATTTCCCGCGTTATCCCAATGCATGACAATTATCCTAGGATTTGACGGATTTTTCCGTCTCTCGTCATTAGGTACAGTCTCGTCTAAGTCTCCAACTTTAGGAGGCAGCCGTAACCCCTTTGGATTGTTATCTGTCATCATTTCTTTAAATAATAACAGCTCATCGTCTGTCTTTGAAAATAATGTATTTTGAACTTGGCCGAAAATGATAATACTAAAGATCGTGAAAATCACAGTAAAAGCGATTAAGTTGAAAATCATAAATTTCAGCTGCTGTTTCTTGAAAATTAGTTTATTAAACATTCCCCTCACCATGGTCTTCCAGCATATAACCTAACCCACGAAAGGTTTTGATATATTGATCATACTCAAACTTCTTGAGACTTTTTCGTAAATTACTGGCGTACACCTCTACAACTGTAGTAGAAGTATCAGACTCAAATCCCCATATTCGATCAAAAATCTGTTCCTTGGTCAAAATAGCGTTTTTATTGTTTATCAAATACTCCAGTAAATCAAATTGTTTCCCATTCAACTTAAGTGCTTCCCCATTAATTTCCGCGGTTTTATTTTTGATATTCAAATGTAGTTCCTTAAAAGTTAGAACATTTTCCTTAAATAAACCTCCGGATCTCCTTACCATTGCCTCTAGCCGCACTAATAGTTCTTCTCGATGGAATGGTTTCACTAAATAGTCGTCTGCTCCCATTTTAAAACCCTTAATCTTGTCATCAATTCCATCTTTGGCTGTCAGCATGATGACAGGTGTCGTGATATTTTGCTTTCTTAAATTTTCTAATACCTCATAACCGTTCATATACGGAAGCATGATATCTAAAATAATGACATCGAAAATATCTTGCTGTGCAAGAAACAGTCCTTCCTCTCCATCGAAAGCCTGCTCAGTTTCGAACATTTCCTTTGTTGTTTCACATATTGATTCAGAGAGATACATGTCATCTTCAATGATGAGTAATTTCATACAGTGCCCCCCTCGTATCATTTATCAACGTATTAACTTAATTCAAAAAATGTGTTTGTACTGAAAGCGAAGCGTCAGCTACAGAAGTCCCCCACTTCTATAGGGAGAAATTAAGTTCCATTTCTCCTTAGTGGTGAGATGAATACTAGATATGCCTTCAAATTCAGTGGGGGTTCAAACCCCAGCTGAATAGTAGAACGCAGGCTAAGGTCGCCACGTCCTGTGGCAACGCCTGCATGACCTGCATCGTGCAGGCCTAAGCCTCCGGCGGATGTCACAGATTTTGAAGGGAGTTAAGGAAGGCAGTCTAAGTTCGCGACATCCTGTCGCAATGACTGCATAACCTACATCCTGTAGGCCTCAAGCGCAATTCAAAATCTGGACGCAATCACGCCGAGGCGTGATTGCTATCGTTACGATAGATTATAGGACCAATTGTAATAAAAGCAAACTTTAATTTAAAACGGGTTCGGTTGACGGGGAGGAAAACGCAAAAAAGAAATGGAAATAACAACTTAATTAGCATAGGTTCAGATAACGAATTTGCAAGTTAAATGACAAGTAAAAACCTTTTAAAAATGGAAAAGCATCGCAAAATGCGATGCTAATTAATGAATATAGATAGTGAGCAAAAATAAATTCTAAACCAAACAGGTTAAAAATTGCCGGGTTGTTTTTTTAGTTCATCTACTTATCGAATTCATTAATTGGAAGAAGTATTCAGGTTTGTGAGTCTTATTTAGGTTATACCATGAATGCAATGTATCTGGTGCAAATACATCTAATTTTTTCATTACTTCCATCGCAAATTCCAAAGGAGCTACTCCTGATGCAGTAACCAAATTCTCGCCAGCTACTACAGGCCCCATCTCATAAAATTTTTCTCCATTATAATTAGGACAGACCATTTTAATATACTCTAAGTCATTGCTTGTATGCTTTCTGGAATCTAGGTATCCGGTATTTGCCAGTCCCTCAGTTGCACCACAAATAGCAGCAACAATAGTGCCGAGCTCTAAAGCATCTCCAACCCTCCCCAAGATAGGTAGATGAATATCTTCCCCCCAAGTACTTCCTCCAGGTAAAATTAAGAGATCCATTCCCTCAAGAACACACTCATCAATGGAAATATCCGGTTTTATACTCAACCCTCCCATCGTAGTAATAATTTCTTTATTAGCTCCTACTGTAATTACTTTTAAAGGTGCTAAATCCTTTTTAAAATATCTTCCTGAGTTTAGTTCAGCAATTAAATATCCATATTCCCAGTCTGACATTGTATTAAATACATAAAGAAAAGCTTTCTTTGTTTGCATCCAATAACACTCCAATCACAATTAATATAGCCAAATATAACATAACTTCACTGACATCTAGCGTCAGTGAAGTTATCAAATTTGATGAAACTTTATTAATTCCGACAAAACTTCAATCAGTCTTTTCTTAAGACTAATTGGCTCAATAACTCGAATAGATTTACCGTACGGCAAAAGTAAATTAGGTACGTATGTATGCATCATATCTTTTTCAAGATGAAATACTGCTTGATTTGAGGTCAGCTCTTGTAAATAATGTCCCAAAAACCAATGTTGGCAAATATCACCCAATACCCTTTTATCTCCATTAATAACCAAAGAAATAATCCCTTCCTTATCTTTTATAGAAGGAAGAAGATTTCCCATAAAAAATTCACGTGCTGAAAAGTTTTCTGGTTGGCGAAACTTATCTTCGGTTAGTGTTAGGCTTTCCATTCGATCTACCCTAAAACTACGGATATCATTCCTGAGATGACAGAACCCAATCATATACCACTTATTATTCCAATAAATAATTTTATACGGATCTACCAATCTATACTTTAATTGCTCTGCGCCACTTTTATGGTATAGAATTTTTACAGAGAATCCATCGGATACCGCTTGCTCCAACTCATTCAAAAAAGGTTCCATAGTGAGCGAACTTAATCGACATATTACTTCAAGACTGGTTAAATGTTGGTTTATCTTTGATTCTTGCTCTTGATTCGAGTATTTACCTAGCTTCGAAATAGCCCTATCTAGTGCTTCACCTCCATAATACCCTGCTTCTTCTGCAAAAATAGCAGCGTGAAATAGTGAGGTTTGCTCTTCAAAATCAAAAAAAAGAGGGGCTTCGATAAAATTGTTCAATAAAGTGTATCCACCATTATGTCCCGCGTCTGAAATTATAGGTACACCACTTATTGAAAGTGAATCAATATAACGATATACAGTTCTAATATTCACCTCCAACTTTTCCGAAATTTGTTTTGCAGTAACTTTTTCACCTGAACTAAGCATCCATAGAATTGCAAGTGAATTGTCAACTTTAGCCATAGAAATCCACCTCTTTATGGAGTTTATTTTCTATTATACAAGTTTATATTTTTTAATTAGCCATAAGGAAATTTCATTGTATCTGTCATTTAATTTCAACTTCTTTTGTTGAATTAGGCTTTATAACTTGTTAGTTTAAGCATTATTTTTCACAATCAATTTCCTGTTTTTTAGTTTAACTCATCAACTGCTTTATTCTACAATTTGGCCCGTTTGTTGAATAAAGAATAATTCCAATTCTTTAACAATCTATAGTTAGATTAACATAAAAACTTCAATATCATTCAAGAAATTAGTGTTACGAATTACTTTTAGCATATCAATTCGCAACCATTTTAGCACTGGTTTTACTAACACCGCATAAATTTATGCGGTTGTTTCAATTCGTTTGTTAATTGTCGTGCCAATTCATTTATTAAACCCCTTAAAGCATTGATATGAGAACAAAAAAGGAGACACCAATTCATATGTGAATTATGTCCCCAATTAGACTGCTATTTACTGTTTTCTCCCCATCAACCGAATCCGTTATTTAATCTAAAATGCCTTTTTTAAGCTTCGTTTAAGGTTCGTACTGAATAATAAGCTTCATAGCAAAACATCATCTAAAAAATGGATGAAATTTCATTTGCAAGAAGGAGCTTATGATGAAAAAACAAAATTCTAAATTTATAAAGGTAGCCGCCACTCTTATGTGCACCGCATCTTTGTTTGCTTGCAGCAATGATTCAGAAAAGGTAAGTATCACTAATGACACTACTGCAAAAAACGAGAGCTTAATTACGATTGGCAATCAAGAAATAGCTAGTGTTATTAGCGAGCATGTAACCTATTCCGATGAAGACTTTTACGGTGATTGGGAAAACGAAACGTCTATTCAGTTGAATGGAAGTGGTGCCAGCTTTGAAGGTGATGGCGGAGTCGTCATCGACAAGAGCATCATCACGATAAAATCTTCAGGCGTGTATACAATCCAAGGACAGCTGGATGACGGACAAATCATTGTGGACACAGAAGACAAAGACATCGTTCGGCTCGTTTTGAATGGTGCAGAAATTCATTCTTCCTCTACTTCAGCAATCTACGTGCAACAAGCAGAAAAAACCATTGTTTCATTAGAAGAAGGAACTGAAAATGTTTTATCCGATGGAGCAAAATATGTTTATGAGAATTCAGAGGAAGATGAGCCGAATGCAGCGTTATTCAGCAAAGACGATCTCACCATAAACGGCAGTGGTAAACTAGTCGTGCAAGGCAATTACAACGACGGAATCGCCAGTAAAGACCAATTGAAAATTACAGGAGGAACAATCCAAATTAATTCAGTTGATGATGGATTAAAGGGAAAAGATCTCCTTGCTGTTAAAGGTGGCACTATCAGTATCGAAGCGAGTGGCGACGGTATGAAGTCCACGAATGACACAGATGCTGCAAAAGGGATCATTGCCATTGAAGGAGGAAGTTTTGATATCAAGGCAGCTGATGATGGCATTCAGGCTGAGACTTCACTTCTGATCGCAGACGGAAATTTCAACATTTCATCTGGAGGCGGCAGTCCTGAAAAAATAGCGAATGCTGAAATGGGTCGGCCTACCCCAGGAGAAACGAAAACAAGCACAACTGACGCTAGCTCTGAGACATCAAGTGGCAAAGGGCTTAAGGCAAATGTAGAAGTGGCAATTGGCGGAGGAAGCTTTGAACTGGATTCATTAGATGATGCGATACACAGCAACAACTCCGTCAACATAATTGGCGGCGATTTGAAAGTGGCTTCCGGCGATGATGGAATTCATGCTGATAAATCCATTCTTATCGAAGGCGGAAGTATCGACATCACAAAGAGTAATGAAGGGATAGAAGCTAATTCCATCACAATCTTAGACGGGAAAATTCATGTTAAAGCAACTGATGATGGCATAAACATTAGCGAAGCCGACGAAAATTCTAACACGACTACTGAACAAGCAGAAGATCCACTGCTTTCAATAAATGGTGGCTATGTTTATGTCGATGCAGCCGGCGATGGACTCGATTCAAATGGTTCCATATCCATGACAGGCGGTACCGTGATCGTTAATGGACCTACAAATAATGGCAATGGTGCTTTGGATTATGACGAAGACTTTGAAATAAGTGGCGGAGTTCTCATCGCTGCCGGAAGTTCTGGTATGGCGATGGCCACTTCAGAAGACTCATCTCAACATACGATCTTGATGACTTATCCGAAGACACAATCTGCAGGAACCACACTGCTTCTAGAAGATAGCGAAGGAAATGAAATTGTGACATTTGCGCCCGAAAAAGACTATCAATCGGTCGTCATTAGTTCGCCAAAACTAACGAAAGATGCATCCTATACCCTTTACTCAGGAGGGACAACGTCTGGTAAAGCAAGTGATGGTCTTTTTGAAGTTGGTGACTATCAAGACGGCACGAAAGTAGTCGAATTCACAATTTCCGACACCATTACATGGCTTGATGAAACTGGAATCACCACTGCAAAAACTTCTGGTCCTGATGGTATGGGAGGTCCAGGTGGAATGGGAGCACCCGAAGGTATGGAGCGACCAGAAGGGATGAAAGCTCCCCAAGGTATGGAACCACCAGAAGGGATGGAAGTTCCCGAGGGTATGGAGCCACCAGAAGGAATGGAAGCTCCCGAAGCTACAGAGCCAGAAGGAAAATGAAATATAAAAAGGTCTATGTATTAATTTAACTGGTTCTCTACAGAGGTGCAAACCATTTAAAAACAATAGAAAAGGGACTAAAACCGTCAGGGTTTTAGTCCCTTCTTTTTATTGTTATATCAATGTTTGTAGTTATTTCCTGCTTAATACATTGGAAAATTCATTCTTGGAGACAACTGCTGTCTCTTTACTTTACTCTGCTGATCTGCCACAATCTAGTTGCTTACTCTGGAAATACGCCCTATAGTTGAAATAAAAATCACTCAAACTTAAAGTCATATCCTATATAGTTAAATACATTTCTGAATCCTATATTCTCCGCAACCGCAATTGAAGGCTTGTTAGACTCCATACAATCCCAATACGGCACAAGATTATTTTCCAAACAATATTCCACAAAAGTTATGGCTACTTTTTGTGCTAACTTTTTACCTTGATGCTCTTCCAAGGTTTCAATATCAATACAATGTACATTATCAACTACAAAACCTGAAAAACAGACACTTACAATTTTATTTTTACAAACTACAACGTAACCAACGCCTTCATTAAAGAACCTCTCCGGCGAAGACCAGAACTCTACTATTTTGGAATGTAAAAACTCAATATTTCCAATTGATTTATCACTGTTTATAAATAGTATTTCACTAATTTTGACAATATTATATCCTTCTTCAATAGTAAGTTCGAAGTTGCCTTTATAATCGTTTTTTTGTAATGTATAAACCCTCTGATTCCAACTTCCTAAATTGCGGTTTTCAAACACCTTTTTAATAGTCTTATCCCACTTATTATGATTACCAATACCCTCAAACCAAGTTAACCCTACCTTCCTTGCTTCTGGAATGATTACTGTATCAATAAAATGATTTAATTCCGAATTGAACCCTTCGTTTCTTTCGTCTCCAATAAAGAGAAAACCGTCGTTATTACCTAACCAAATAAATCCCGAAACAGGAGATTCAATATCATCTACAAAAATACGTCCAGGATTTACTCCTTCGACTACCGCTTTAGCTTCTATTTGACCTTGCTCATATAGCAAATCTCTACACTTGTAGAATTCAGACTTTTTTAATTCTAAAATCATTAGTTACCTCCTTATCCGTCCCAAATTAACTAATTCAGGAATCTTTTCTTTTTTAAAATCCTGCTTTTTTAGTTTAAGTACTTCTCTTCACTAAACAAACAAACCTGAGCTTCGACAATATGGCCCATTTTTAGCACAGCCACTTATTTAAGGATTACAACCATTTGCGGAAAATGTTATCTAATCATAAAATTCCATATGTGGTTTTTCCTTTTTGTAATAATCTATTCTGTCCAGCAAAGTACCAGTATGAAATTCAAACTTATGTCCATCAGGATCAGTGAAATAAATAGATTTCTTATCCTTTTCATCTCTTGGGCGCCCAGTTAAAATATTTACACCCAATTTCTCTAACTTGTTATATATACTATCTAATTCTGCCTCTTCAACTGAAAAAGCTACGTGAGTGTATGATTTACTTATTTCATTGCGGGGAATCTCCTTTTCCAAATTTAGAGCCAGCCATATACCATTTAAATCAAAATAGGCAGTACTTGTCCCTTTAACCAGTAACTTAGCTTCAAATACATCTTGGTAGAACTTTATGGATTTATCCAAATCAGACACGGACATTAAAAAATGGTTTACCCCTTTTAAAAACAACAACATCACCTCGAAATTATTAAAGTAACTTATTCAATTAAATTTCCCTATTAGTGATTAATTTCATAATAGGGTTATGAAGCGGGGAAAACGAACAATGTTGATTTTCGCTTCATGTGGACGCTTTCCGCGGGCACGGCTTCAGCCAATCGAACAGCGCAGGGTTCGATTTGTAATAATTTCTGCGCCTTTCGCAGAAATTTTACATCCACTGCTCCCAACGCTTCGCTTTTGGTCGCAAAAGCCGTCCTACGTGACGTCTCTTCCTGTGGGGTCTTCAGCTCGCGCTGTTCCCGCAGGAGTCGCCACCTTCCGCTACAATCAACGAGAGTAGTCCGAAATATTGACGGACAATGAATTGATAGATGAATTATATTGTTCGTCTTTACACAAGAAATAAGTAATTGTGAAATTGATTCTAGTAAATAACTCTTTTTTACATGCATCTAATCATTCAGTTATCGTATCTGAATTGTTTTTAAATCTTCTACTATTCTCACACGTTCAATATTGGGATCTGAACCTAAAACTGAAGAATTTCCAGTTGTCCACCTTATTTATGGAGATAGTAAAGCTACACCATTTCCTACATAGTCTATTAATAAATGACCTATAAAGACTGTAATGGAAAATATTATCCATCCCATTTCAAAAGTGCGAAAAAGGATTGAAAAAGATGAAAAAAGTATGAATGATGCATCCATTTTTCCCCTCTACAAACTATAAAAGTTATAATATTCTAACTTATTTTATCATAGGTTTACAAAATACAAAATCAAATGTTTATTCCATTTTAGTTTCCCATATTGCAGCGTCTTACAGAGACCCACCTGGAATTCCCCAACCTCTCTTAGGACCTTTAATTAGCGGAATTCCCTTTTTGTCGTTGAGTACATTAGTTGTAGCTGACACCTTAATTTAACAGCAAAATATAATAGATCTCCCCGATTTTATAGAGCAACTACGTAGGGTGAATAAAAAGTAATTTAAAGAATCGGATGCATTGTGACGTGCATCCAAAGATTTTGTCGGAGTAATTCACCGCTACCAGTAATGGCAGAGTTTGCAATGAAAGAGCTAAAAAAGCAACTTTCCGGGAACTGCAAAATAGGGAGTCGAATTCTAAAAAAATAAAGCTTGAAGGTGAAATATGTCTAGAAAAACAAAAAAACGGGTAAAGAATACTTAGTTGAAGCAAACAGGAGGTATTTTTTAATGAAGAATCATATTATTGGTGTATACGATAATGAACAACAAGCGGCTGAAGTTGTTGAAGATTTAAAAGAGAAAGGCTATAAAATTGAGGAAATTTCAGTTATTGCTAAAAATATAAATAAACTATCTGCAATCACACAGGAAGTAAAACCCTCCACCAAGGATGGAGCCATTGCTGGAGCTGTAACTGGAGGAGCGATTGGCATAGCTGGCGTGATAGCAGGATTATCCACTATATTGATTCCCGGATTTGGTTTTGCGTTGGCTGCAGGTCCTATTATTGCAACAATTGGAGGTGCAGTCGTAGGGGCCAACTCTGGTGCTGGCGGACTAAAGCATGCTCTTATGGAAATTGGAGTACCTAATGATGAAGCTGAACGCTACTATAATGACGCTCAGAATGGGAAATTCTTAGTATTTCTTCATCCCAAAGAGTAAGTGCAGATTGAATGGTCCCATGTTTGCATAAATAACACGCGGTGATGTTAGCTAAAAGTCGCTAAACCACTTGATGTACTAATTTCCCTCTGGAATTGACTCATGGTGAACTACAATCGATAGCACATGAAATTCTGTTTCTTAAGATGTGGGTTCGATTCCTACCGATGGCGTACAAAAACTAGTAGTTCCTATATAAGCCTAAAATAGCGCGCACCTGTCAAAATGACAAGTGCGCGCTATTTTAGGCTTACCTTTCTACTTGTTCAATTAGAAAACGAGTTGACACATTAATCAATACGCTCACAAATTGAAGAAGCGATCCATCTTCTATCATAAAATAGTTATAAGCTATTAGCAGGAAGAGCGATGATATAGAACTAAAAAAATCTAAAATACATCCTATTGATTAGTTCTTTAGAAACTATATATGCCTCAATAATTAATTTAGATAAAAATTCGACAACAGGTTCGTTACGAGCGTTTTCCGACTTGCTAATTAAAGTGGACATATTAGTTTTTATTTATTACTTTTTTATATCATTTATCAGAGTTCTCTTAAAGATGTATATCAAGCATTTTAATTTATATTATTTGAAATAGTGAAATTTTGTAGATACTCGGATTTAATACTAAAAGATTCAACTTTTTTCTTCCACTGCTTGACTACATCAACGTGGTCATCGTAAATATAAATAAAGAAATCCATTTCTTTTTTCATTTTTTTTACCTTGATGACAAATGGAATAACAGTAGTCTCTGGATGTAGAAACAAGTTTTCATTCCCCGGGAATATATGGTTTCTTTCTAAAAATTGGGCTTCATTGAAATAATTATTAAATCTAATTTTTTCTTCCTCTTCTAAGTGCGTTCCGTTATATAGTACACTAATATCTTTTGAATCAAGTTTTGGATGAATTGTAAATTTACTTAAACCCCATTCTACTAGTGCACTTGGGGGACTTGTCATGAATATTAAAATTATCCCGATTACTATAATAACAAAAGTCATCCATGTCATTTCATAACAACTCCTTAATTAATAATATCTGGTTAACTAATTTACCAGTACATTTATAAATTAAGATTATCACAAAATATTGATTTCATGTTTGACAAATATCCAACTTTTTTACTAACCACTAAATTTATAGAAATGCTTTTTGTCCCTCTAGACTATTGACCTCTTTGGAATCATACAAATCCTCATACTTAACTAGTAGAAAAAATAAAAGGATTAAACTTTCGGGAACCTAATAGAAATTAAAACATCCCCTTCAACTATCTATTCGATGACCTACATAATTTGATGGAAATTAGGAGTAGTTTGTTAAATAATGTACGTAAACTAACGGGTGAGCGTTTTTTACTTGGCATTTATATTGCCAATTTGCTGTTGAAATAAATGCTGGTTAATGTGAAATTTACTTTGTTATTGGCATTTTTTCTCCCCACCAACCGTACCCATTAGTTATTAATTGAAGCTCTTATATATTCATTTTTCTACTTGCCATCCATTTAATCATGGCTGGATCAGCATGGATCTACGTCAATAACTTGGACGCAAAAAAATTATTGACGTTTGTTCGTAAGACATATTGTTTAGCTCAAACATATTACAAGTAGGAAGGATGCAGTTCAATCCTTCCCTGCTTGAAGGCATCCTCATTGCCTTTACCAACAAGACTGAAGCGACTCGAGGGGCTAGGCGCTGGAGTCTAGAAGACAAATCACTATGTACCAACTTATCCATAGTACGATATTTTATAGTTTCCTAAGCAAAAAAAGCCTAACCCCTCCGTATCTTGAACGAGGAATTAGACTTATGATTTTCAGCAATCGTACCCTATTCTTGATTTTTTTTAAGCTATTTTTCAGTGAATGGAAATTATGATTTACTTGTTTTCTGTACGTACAAAGTAAAAATCCCCGAATCATTTCCCCGGTGTTAACATTTTCACCTCCAATACCTTCATGTCTCTGTCCTATTTAAAATGAGTAAACCGTACGGATTCTAGTTGAGCCTTTTCCTCAAAGGTTGAAGAATTAGTATCATCAGCAGAATAGTACAAGAAGGCTATGCTACAATAATAGCTAGAAAATGTTTATTTTGGAAATAACATTAGGGAGTGAAATTATATGCCGTTGACTTTTGCTCATCCAGCAGCAGTTTTACCTTTCTCAAGGAATAGTAAATATGTAAATTTTTTAGCATTGGTATTAGGTAGTATGTCGCCTGATTTCGAGTATTTTCTACGAGGAATGCCGTATGGCGAGATTGGTCATACATTCTTTGGTTTTATAGCTTTTAATCTTCCTATTGTTGTAATGGTTTATTTGATTTATAAGGCATATATACATAGAACATTATTTAGACATCTACCATCTTTTTTGCAAGATACCTATTCTCAAAAAACAAGTTCTTCTAGATCCTTAAAGGTTTTTGTATTCTTATATTCCGCCTTATTTGGAATGCTAACCCATGTAGTTTGGGATTCTTTCACTCATTCAGTAGGATTTATGGTGAAGAACTTATCAATACTTTCTACTACTGTTCATATTTATGGTTTTAATATCCCTGTCTTTAAATTCCTACAGCACGGAGGCACACTAGTTGGCATCATTGCGATTATAGGCTATATGTACTTTCGAACAGCGAAGAATAGGCTTATTGGTGACAGGAGTACAGGACCAAAACAAAAATTGATGTATTGGGGTCAAATAGCATTGTTAACAACACTTTTGTTTTGTTTATGGTATCTCATTGATAGCGTTTCGATTGAATCCTATGGCATTATTGTTGTACGAATAATAGATTCCGCTTTGATCAGTTTGTTAATTGTTTCAATAAGTTTTCACCACTTATATAGAGCAAAGATAGAACATTCTATAGTAAAGTAATAGGGCGCCAGCTCAGATAAATTGAAAAATAGTACCCAAAAAACGCTCAGAAAAAGATCTGAGTGTTTTTAACAAACTACACTATTAAGACAACTCTAAACTTATATAGAGTCTTATCGTATTGAATCGCGCCCCATTGTGGAGTGTAATTATTCGTTGTCTGAATGCCACGACAAAAACATTTCTCTCTCTATTACATTCAAAATGCAGGGCGAATTCACTTGCGATTCTAATTTACTATGTTCCTCCGGAAACTCTGACTGTACACCGATTCTAATATAAGTAAGATTTTCCTGAGCCTTTTGAGATCGGATATTTGATAATTTTGCTCCTGCAAATACATATTCTAAATCCAATACTGTAAAGGCGATATATAGCATTTCTGATTTGGCTAATGCATTATAACCTTTCCCCCAATATTGATGTCCTATCCAAGTACCAATATGACAAGTTTTATTGCCGTCATCAATGTCTTTTAGTGTTATTACCCCAATTAATTTTTTAGTTTCATCAAGGATGACTCTTGAATATTGCTTTCCTAGTCTTTCTTGTTCCTCAATAAACTCTATAAAATCAATAGTTCCTTCAAGTGAAGTTTGGTCATCGGTAAGTCCCAATGCATTTTTCACTTGGGGTGCTGACGAAAGTGATGACATTGGTTTTGCATAAATTTTATTGTGTGGAACTAATGAAAACTTTAACAATCATATCCCCCCAAAAACATATTGATATTTGAAACTCTATCAAACAAAATGGCCCGATTGTGCAATATGGGCGCAATCGCTGATACAGTAATCGCGCCCGATTCTGGAAAAGCAAGATAATGACAACCACTAATAGATACACAAACCAGATAGGTAGATGTCATAGATTATAAAATACATAAAATGTGTAAACACCCCATAAAAGTAACGCTACAAATAATATTAATAATAGTATATCTTTGTTTTTTTTCTTTTCATTATAAAAATAAATTTTACTAATTAAATAAATGATACCAACAATAATAACTGAAAATGTCAAGCTAAATCCGAGAACTTCATTTTGTTTAACCTGAGAATAGAATAGTAATACCAAGTAAAATATAGTTAATGCTTTTTTAGTTTTCGAGTATTTTTTCTCATTAAATATGATTTCTTTTAACCGTACATTCCTCTCGGTATCTCCATCCATTTATCCCACTCCTATTCTGGAGGACGCAGTTTTTAACCAGTTATCGCGCCCAATTGCGGATATCATAGCACTCGTCTTTTCAGCTAACACCCATAGGTTGATTGAATAAAAATATCGTTATTACTAATTTAAACAGGACTCAAAATTCCACATAAAATGGTTGTTTGCTGCTATCAAGACAATACTCAATTCTTTGTCTAAAATTATCAATAGTTATCATTTTCAAAGCCAGCTCAATAGGGAAAAAACCCACTTCTAAACTTTCTGGGGAAGTTGTTAATTTACCACCAATTGGCTTAGCTAAAAAGAGCGTATTACAAATTGACTTATTCACATTTTGAAATATCCCGCAGAATTTAAGATCTTCAATATCAATGCCTGACTCCTCTTTAGTTTCCCTTATTGCAGCGTCTTTCAGAGACTCACCCTCCTCAACTATTCCACCTGGCATTTCCCAACCTCTCATAGGACCTTTAATTAGCAGAATTTCCTTTTGGTCGTTGAGTACAATAGTTGCAGCTGAAACAAAGTGTTTAGAAGGTGTGTAAATATGTGATGTGTTTTGTCCCAAAGTCATTACCCCCTTTTTTTGTGTAAAGCTTTCTCCATTAAATGGCCGATTCTGTAGGTTGCAGTTTTTATCCAGTTATCGCGCCCTAATAAAAGGTACCAGGTAACTGAAACAGTTCATAATTCAATAATTTACACATGATATCTATTGCATCCCCAGTGAATTGACACTTCCTCTTTACAAATAATTATATCATAGTTAATTTTTGGTTTTTCGCACAATGAAATCCTCCTCTGCGCACAGTTTTTCCACTAACATATCCGGCACACTGTACCACCATTTGAAATATCTCAAGTAAACTATGCCGCGCAAATAATCACTTCTCTTTTAGATTCAAATTTGGCAATCGTTTCGCCCGCTTTTAATTGCATATTCACAATAGTACAACGGAACCCTACCTTTAATGTTTTTCTTCTTCAAAATTTTTTCTATAGTGTAAAATTGCTTTCGGAGACGAATATTTGGGAAGTGTATCAGTGCATCCAACTACAAGAAATGATAATATGTATGATGAGCAAAGGATTATGCAATAGATAACTATCGTTTTTATTTGTTGCAACAGGAGGATACAGAATGAGTAACGAGGATAATTTTTGGCTTGATTTACCGAAGCCGTTTTTTATATTAGCACCAATGGAAGATGTCACAGACGTTGTGTTTCGCCACGTCATTAGTGAAGCTGGAAAACCCGACGTATTTTTCACGGAATTCACAAATACAGAAAGTTATTGTCACCCTCAAGGTAGAGACAGTGTACGTGGTCGTTTAACGTTCACAGAAGATGAGCAACCGATTGTCGCTCATATTTGGGGCAATAAACCAGCATTTTTTGAACAGATGAGTATAGATATGAAAAAACTCGGGTTTAAAGGTATTGATTTAAACATGGGATGCCCAGTACAAAACGTCGCAGCCAATGGAAAAGGTTCTGGATTAATACGACATCCTGAAGTTGCAGCAGAAATTATTCAAGCAGCTAAAGCAGGTGGCTTACCAGTTAGTGTTAAAACAAGACTGGGTTACTCAAATGTCGACGAGTGGCGCGAATGGTTAGGACATGTATTGAGACAAGATATTGCGAATCTTTCCATTCACCTTCGTACAAAAAAAGAGATGAGTAAAGTAGATGCACACTGGGAACTAATCCCTGAAATCAAAAAATTACGCGATGAAATTGCTCCAAATACGTTATTAACCATTAATGGAGATATTCCTGACCGCGCAACAGGTTTAAAATTAGTAGAACAATACGGCATAGATGGAGTCATGATTGGCCGCGGCGTTTTCACGAATCCATTTGCTTTTGAAAAAGAACCTAAAGAGCATAGCGTGAAGGATTTTCTCAATTTACTACTTTTACAATTGGAACTTCACGATAAATATTCAACAGAAACTGAACCACGACCATTTAAGCAACTTCATCGCTTTTTCAAAATCTATGTTCGGGGATTTAGTGGAGCAGGCGAACTAAGAAACCAATTAATGAATACAAACTCAACGGATGAAGTCCGTCGTATGGTACAACAGGTTTTAGATAACGAAATAGATTGAGGCATACCTTCCTGTACATGAAAAAAAGACTTGTTTTAACAGCAAGTCTTTTTTTGCTTTTATTATAAATAGAACTCTCAAATATTCATTACAATCAACAGCAATTACTATCCATTTCGAAGCCTTTGCCTGTTGAGTACTAGGATACTGTAAAAGTTCGTTTAGGCACCTTCAAAATGGATCCCATCCACGTATTTACACGGTCATCAGTTTCGCTTAGTTCGCGCAGATGACTTCCCCATTGCTGAACAAACAAAAATCCGTAAAAAAACGATACTAGTTGCTTCTGGAAAGACATTGGTTATACGCCAACAGAAAAGACTCATATAGCTGTTTTATATGAACACCAGCAGATAGTAAGTATTATACTAGAAAACTGCAATTTAATTACTTAAAGAATATTAGGTATATTCGATTACAAACAGGAAATAATTATGGATAGTGAATGCTAATTTTCTGAAAGATGTATTTCACATTAATACGCTAAAAAAATAGTTAGACATCAAACTATATGTTTGATTTAACTTGAATTTAGGCGTATATTACTCAATGTTAAGCATAATGGAGGAAAATCTCCACTATGTGTTCCATTGTAACTAATAGGTGGATTTATATAAAAAAAGGAGTGTTTTTAATGGTAGGAATTATGGATGGAAAAGCAGGATTAGTCACAGCATCGGGGTCAGGAATCGGTAGAGCAGCTGCAATTGCATTAGCAAAAGCAGGCGCAAAGGTAATGATTTCTGACGTAAACGAACAAGCGGGACAAGAAACTGTACAAATGATCAAAGATAACGGCGGCGAAGCAGCCTTTTTCAAATGTGATGTAAGTGATGAGGAGCAAGTAATCGCACTTGTAAATAAAACAGTTGAAACATTTGGCAAGCTTGACTTTGCGCATAACAATGCGGGTATTAACAAAGGTCTTAAACCAATTGGAGAAATGGATTCTAAAGATTGGGATATTACACTAAAAGTAAATCTGTATGGTACTTTTTACAGCATCAAGCACGAAATCAACGCAATGCTGAAAACTGGCGGCGGCGCAATTGTCAATACGGCATCAGGTGCTGGTATTGAAGGTTCACCAAACATGGCTCCATATACGGCATCTAAACATGCAATCGCTGGTTTGACTAAATCAGTTGCATTGGAATATGGTCAAAAAGGCATCACGATTAATTCAATTGCACCAGGTGCTACCATTACACCTGCAATTGAAGGCTGGGCAAAATCAAACCCAGAACAATACCAAGGAGTACTCTCATCACTTCCAGCTGGAAAAATGGCTACAGCAGAAGATCAAGCAAACGCTGTTGTATTCCTATGCTCAGACCTTGCAAAATCAATTAGCGGTGTAACACTTGCAGTTGATGGCGGTTATACTGCAGGTAAAATGCAACAATAATTTTCGCAGATTTTAATCGTTTTATATAAAGAGTGGATCAGGCATAACGCTTGATCCATTTTTTTATTGCCCAAAGGGAAGGTGCCTTTGTGTCGCTCAATCAGGAAACTAAAAAATTCTGTGTTTATGTCTTATGGGATTCCAATCGATGTCACATAGTCTGGACTGTTCTTCTCTCTAACGTAGAACCTAAAGGTCTCAATTTCATAGGCGGTCGGCATATTAATTTCAAGTACCTGTGCGTGGTAATAAGTGATTGTACACATCCACAATTTTCCATTCCCTTAATTGTTTTAATGACACCATTAACAAACTGTTACTAAATAAAATAAAAAAATCACGAAACTTATGTCTCGTGATTCTCTGGATTATTTCTTCACTGTCGTTGCACTGTCTCTTTCAATCAGCTTCGTGTGAATCGTTATTTTCTTACATATTCCCCGTTTCGTTGCGATGCGCTCTAGCAGCAAGTCGACTGCGGATTCTCCCATGATTTCTGTGTATAGCTTCACTGTGGTAAGCGGTGGAACCATGTATTGCGCAGATGAAACATCATTGAAACCAACGATACTGAGATCCTTTGGAATTTCAACACCTAGTTCGTAGGCCGCCTTGTAGCACCCGATTGCAATTGAATCATTTGCAACAAATAAAGCTGTAGGTTTTTCATCTTGACTAAGCATTTCCTTTAAAATCTGGTAGCCATCCTTTGGATTATAGCCTCCAATTTTAACGAATTGCTCTTTAAAAATTCCTTTTTCCTTTAAATAAGCTTCAAAGACGTCCTGCCGTAAGTCCTTGAATCGGTTACCAAACATATCAGTCTCTATGCCACCGATAAAGCCGATTTTTTCATGTCCTAAATCTACTAAATAGTTAAGCGCATTTTTCGTTGCCGAATTAAAATTAATCACTACTGCGTCAAAAGTATCTTCATCGGGGTTTGCATCTACAAACACAGACGGTTTATCAAAGCTTTTTATCAATTCAATTTCTGCTTTTTTAAAAGTTCCCAGACAAATGATTCCGTCTAATTTTGGAAGACTTCTTTTAGTGTCATCTTTGGTAATTTTAAAGTAGTCCATCCCCATACGCTTAAGCTTTTTTTCTAGCGCTACCCGAATCGAAAGATAATAGGTATCAACCAATTCCTCTTCAAGCGAATACGAATAGTAGAGCCCAATGTTCCCTTTCTTTTTCGCCTTTTTCTGTTTCGAGGAGATAACATAGTTTAATTCCTCTGCCGCTTCGAAAACTCGTTTTCTTGTCTCTGGAGTCACATTAAGTGTTTCATCATAATTTAACACTCGAGAAACCGTTGCCATAGAAACCTGCGCTAAGTATGCTATATCTTTAATCGTCGCCATATTTTATACCTACTTTGTTTTTTACTTCTATATGTAAATTAACACCAATTTTCATCAGCTTGCTTGTAACACTTCGCCTTGGTTCGCAAAAGCCGTTCTTCGTGAAGACTTTTGCTACACTGCTTCTTTACGGAATTTTTTTTTGAGGAATTTCAGCTTTGTTTCTGAAATAATAATAGCTACAAGGATTAGTATCGCTCCGATAGCCATTTTGGCAGTTAAAACCTCGCTTAAAATAATGACGGAGAAAACCATTCCCCAGAATGCCTCTGTCGATAAAATGATTGCCGCCTTTGTTTCGCTTGTGAACTTTTGAGCGACTGTCTGCAGTAAAAAAGCAATCGTGGTGGAGAATACACCCAAATATAAAACAGCTGATACTCCTTCAATATTTGCCGCAAAATTCGTTTCTCCTTTGAATAGGACTACAATAAATCCTAACACTGTTGCAGCTGCCATTTGAACCACCGTTAACAGTACGGGGTCTTCGCTCTTTACAAACTGCGCTGTGTAAAAAATATGGAATGCAAACGCTACTGCACATAATAATGTAAGTAAATCCCCAAAATTGATGCCACTCGAAAGCTTTAGTGATAACACACCGATGCCAATAATCGCAAGTAATGCACCAAACAACTCAAACTTGTCCATTTTTCGTTTGAAAATGAAAAACGCAATAAATGGTACAATGACTACATTGACAGCGGTTAAAAAAGCATTTTTCGAAGGCGTCGTATATACCAGTCCAACCGTTTGTAAAGCAAATGCCAAGTATAAAAAGATTCCAATGATGGAACCTTTTATAATTGTACTCTTTTTAATATTCTTTAGTTTCTTAAAAAAGACAAGGCTTAACAAAATAATACCAATAAGGAAACGGATTGCAAGTATTTGATATGGTGTAAAGTGCTCAAGTGACACTGCACTTGCAACAAATCCACTTCCCCAAATTATTGCAACAACCGCAAGTCCTAGTTCTCCAATATATTTACGCATAGTATCCTCCACCTACTTACTTCCGATTAACGATAGGAACACACTTGAGGTCCACGTAAAGGAAGTATCAACGAGCCCTTTTCCACTATGCGGATCGAAGTTTTCTGCCATACCACCGACAAGCGTAAGATTTAAATATTTTTCTTTAATTCTTTCTCCAACCTCGCCGTAGCCAAAACTCTTTAATGAATCAATGAAAAGATAGGTAACAGGGGCCCAAATCGGTCCAAGCCAGTAACCATTTTCCTTATACAATGGACTTGATGGCATTTCCGTTGCAAATCCATATTTCGTTTCAAAGTTTTCCACCAGGTCCTCTACAAGTTGGTCCATGATTTGTTTGTCTAAGCGATATCCTATTAAAACTGGTAATCGTAAAATTAGACTGGAGCGGATGTCAATTTTCTTAGCATCCTTACCAACACGACCAAAGAAACCATCCTCATCATGAAGTCGCTCCATTAATAAGGCGAAAAGTGTGTCTGCTTTTTTGGTAAATTGCTTTGCTTCTTCCTCTTCGCCAAGAAGACCAGCAAATTTCGTTAAAATATCATACGTTCTAATTATAAAGCTAGCAAGATCTGGTGCCTCGACCGGCATTCCGCTATGGAACAAAGAGGAATTATCCCAACCTGAGTCATTACCGTGCTTATAATGTGGAAGTCGACCTTCATACGTTCGATATAAATCAAAGTAAAGCATTACTTTTTTAGTGGACTCGTAAACTTCTCTTAGGCGACTCTCTTCCTTAAAGTAGTCATTTACTTCCATCAGTTTTTCGTATGCGTATGCGAAGACCGGTGGTTTAATGCAGTTATAAGACACATACTTATCATTCACAAAGTCTGGATATGCGCCTGATTCGTCCTGCGTGTCCATAAAGATCTTCAGCTGAGAATAGGATAGCTCCGGATATTTCTCACCTATATGTAATGCATTAAAGCAATTATCCCAAGACCAGATGTTATACATCCAAAGCTTTGACATATACATGGCATAATTTTTTAATAATCCGTCCGGGTGAACGATACTTGACCAAGTAATATATGCCGCACGATCAATTGAAGCTTGGTATACTTCATTTTTCTCGGTATTATTTTTCACCCACTCCTGATAGAGTCGCTCAACCTTTTCTTTTCCGGCTTGAAAGCTTGCATACTCTTTCGGTTTAAACACAGTGCGATAGCTTTCAATGACAAAGTGGCCATTACTCATACGAATGTCGATATAGTCATTGCCAATCACATTCCACGGTGCGTCAACAGACATCTCGCCTGAAAGCTTGCTAATCATCAGCTTTAATTCCTTCGGATAGATATGATATTCATACATATCATCCTCATATTCGTGTAGGGTATCGTACTTCACTTTACTAGCTTGTAATCGAACTTCAACCCCCTTTGACTCAATATGTAATTCATCTTCTTCTGGAATTATAATTTCTGCATATTTCTCCCTATCTTTTACTAAATAAAAGCGCAAGGCCGTTTCTGTAGCATCGATAGCAAATTCTTGTTCAACGCCGTCCTGTAACAAATCCAATTTAAATAACTTTGATGGCGCATCATCTCCGCCATGAACATCACGTATATAAACTTCTTTTGTATCCAATTCCTTTGATACACAAAAATAAGAACCAAATCGAGAAAAAGGGATTTCTTTTATATTTAAATTCATGTAATTTCGCTCCTTTTGTTTAACTTGAATCAGCAGATGTCCGTCACTTCTATAAGTGGCGGGATGAATGCCGAATTGCACTATGAATCAGAGGGGGTTCCCCCCCTGCTGAACAGTAGAACGCAGGCTAACGCGACGTCCTGTCACAACAAAGAGGGATTGAACTACATCCCTCTCCACTGCATGACCTACTTCCTGTTGGCCTCGAGCTCGAAAAATCTGGACGCAATTACACCGAGGCGTAATTAATTGAAATAAGAAGCAGGGTTTCCCTGCACACTTCTTACTGAACCGTGAAATATTTACTTTCTTCCACTAGGCTACTTTTGTCTATTTTTCTAAACTCAAATTGAAGATGGAAATCCTCAATGACAGTTCTGTATGGAGGTAACTGTTCCTCACCGCAACTATTACTGCCCACACCACTTTGCTTGTAATCGATCGTCAACACTGTAAATGGTGACTTCCTAATAGTACCGCGGTGCTTCGCCTCTTCAAGCGCACTTGTTTCGTAATCATGGATTGTAAAATCATACGTTTCTTTAAAATTAATCAGGTATGTTTGCTCATCGTTTGCTACAGCTAAGAAAGAACTATCACACCGTGAACCATTTTCCTGCGGGTATACATAATCTGTATGCATGCCTTGAATGGTTTTATTATATAAACCAATAGGTTGGCTGCGTTTTGTATCCTGGTACGATTCAGAATCACCGCGACCATACCAGCTTACTTTGTTGTAATCCTCGTTCAAATGCATCGTTACGCCGATACGTGGCAGCATTTCCGGAATTTCATGGCCTCGTAATACCTTTTCACCTTGTAAATCAATGTTTAAGGCACCATTTTTCGTCATACGATAGTGATATGTCAGGTGGAAGCCCCATGCTTGATTCACGGTAGATAAAAACTTCGTAATCGTGACATCCACATAGTCTGCTGTTACTTCGTAAGTCACATCCGCTAATTGTTCTTTTGTATTTTTAAGGAAGTATTTATTAACCCAGTCGTCCTTTTTGTACATATCATTGTCGATAATCGCTCTCCAAAGGGTGACCTCAGGTCCTTTATTAATAATTTCTTCTCCATCAGATTTGAATGATTCTAGTGTTCCATACACATTTGAAAAAACAGCTTCAAAGTGGTCATTTTCAATTGTGAGAAGAGCACCTTCATCCTTAATCACAAAGTCAGATCCTGATGAAGTGACAAACCTCACTTCTTTTTCAAGTTTTGTAGATTCTAATAAAAGGCTTTCTCTTGTAATCTCATGACCTTTTTCCGCATAACGAGTAGCTTCCGTCTCCAAATAACTTAAGTAGATCCGAACATCGTCATGCTGGGCAGCATTTGCAATATCTACTGGCAAAGTAATATCCAACGATTCATGTGCTTGGATACTTGGTAACTTCATTTCTTTTTCTTCAATAATTGTACCGATTGATTTCACTTCAATGCGAAGAGTAACTCCGCTTAGATTTCTAAAGTCGTATAAATTCTTAATGCGAATTTTTCCTTCAGCTATGTTTACTTCCTCTGTGACAATCGGTTCTATCACTTTTTTGTATTCCCAAAGTCCTGGTGACGGAGTTCTATCTGGGAATACAAGTCCATCAATACAGAAGTTGGTGTTTGTCGGGAAGTCGCCGTAATCTCCACCATATAAATAAACGATTTCACCTTTGTCGTTTGTCGTTTCAATGCCATGGTCACACCATTCCCAGATGAAGCCACCTTGCAATCTAGGATATTTTCTCATCAGTTGTTGATATTCCGTTAAGCCTCCAGGGCCAGTCCCCATTGCATGTCCATATTCACATAAAATATGGGGCTTCTTGCCCTCCGCGTCCTTGCCGATTTCTTCAAGTCGCTTCAAGCGAGTGTACATTGTTGAATAAACATCACTGTATGCGGCATTTCTATCTCCCTCATAATGAATGATTCTAGTAGAATCAATCGCCTTGATGGCATTGTACATAGCCGTAAAGTTTCTACCAGCACCTGATTCATTTCCGAGTGACCACATGATGATACTTGGATGGTTACGGTCTCTTTGTACCATACGTACTGCTCGATCTACATATTGCTTTTCCCATAGTTCATTGTCAGAAATCCAATTGTAATTTCCGGTATTTTCAAAACCATGACATTCAAGATCTGCTTCGTCAATGACGTAAAGACCATATTCATCACACAAATCATAGAATACATCATTATTTGGATAATGCGCTGTACGAACAGCATTGATATTGAACTGTTTCATCATTTTAATATCCTGAAGCATATCCTCGTAGTTGACTGTTCTACCAGTCTTCGCATGTGCGTCATGGCGATTCACACCATTAAAGAAAACGCGTTTTCCGTTGACACGGATTTCATTGTCAATCACCTCAATGGCACGGAACCCTATGCGCAGTGGCACAACTTCCTTTTCACCTAACAAGCAATACTCGAGGTGAAGTGTATAGAGGTTTGGTTCCTCTGCATTCCATAGAAGCGGTTTTTCCTGAACTTTACTTACTTCGAATTTCCCGTCAACGACTTCCATGTCAAACTGGTCAACTTGTTTGTCATGATGGTAAAGCGTAGCGACTACATCTTTTACCTGGTCTGTTAAAAATGCTCCGCCTATTTTTAATGTGAAATTCTCATAGTTTTCATCGGGAAGTGTTTCAACACGGACATCCCAAAGTGTCTCTTTGTTGATTTTAAACAGCTCAACACTTCTAAAAATACCAGACAGCCACCACATATCCTGGTCTTCTATATAAGTTCCATCAGAAAATTGGTAGACTCTAACGGTAAGACGATTACTGCCCACTTTTACGAATTCTGTGATATCGAATTCAGACGGTAATCTTGAAACTTTACTAAAACCGGCATGCTGTCCATTTACATATAGATCAAATGCAGAATCTACGCCATTGAATTTTAAAATAAGCGCTTCACCATCTGCTAAGTCGGAAACAACAAGCTCTCTAAAATAGATACCCGTTGGATTTTCCTGCGGTACAAATGGTGGATTGATAGCAAACGGATACAAAACGTCTGTATAATGCATGTTGCCGTAGCCCTTAATTTGCCAGCTTGAAGGCACTTCCATATCGTTTAAACTGTCGATGCCGAAGTCTTCTTTTTCAAAGCCTTTCGGTGAAAGCTCAGGTGCATCTACAAATAAGAACTTCCATACGCCATCTAGTAATGTATAGCCAATACTATTTTCTTTCGTAAATGTTTGTGCGTTTTCTTTCGTTTCATATCTATAAAAATCAGCATGTGCGGGAAGTCTATTGATGCCCGTTATCCTGATATCTTCCCACCTCTTCATTTCGCGACGCATATTATCTTCCTCCATATAATACTATTTTGGTATTTCTTACTTAACAGAACCACTGATTCCTTCAACAATGTACTTTTGCGCAAATAGGAATATCACAACTGGTGGAACGATCATGACTAAAGTAATCGACATAATCGGTAGAATTTGGAGATCATGAACTCCTTTAAATGCTGCTAATCCTAGTGCTAATGTATATTTCGATTGATCTTGCAGATAGATTAATGGACCCAGGTAGTCATTCCATACTGATAACATATTGAGCACCGCGATTAAGATCAGTGGAGCTTTCATAATCGGTACGAATATTTTATAGAAGATTTGGAATTCATTTGCCCCATCCATTCTTGCTGCATTTTCAAGATCCTTCGGTATACTCATAAGGAATTGTCTTAACAAAAAGATATAGTATGCCGATCCAAAAAATGATGGGACAATCAATGGCTTTAATGTGTTAATCCAACCAAACATTTTGAATTCCATATATAACGGAATCATTGTGACGTCCCAAGGAATCATCATTGTCGCAAGCATCAAGACGAAAAGAGTGTTTTTAAATTTAAAATCAAATCTAGCAAATCCATAGGCAATTAATGAACAGGATAGTAGCTGACCTATCGTTGTCATCACTGTAACGATGACGGAGTTCTTTAAATAGACGCCGAATGGTTGACTAGCCCAAGCATCAACAAAGTTTTTCCACTGAAGTACTTCTGGAAAAATCTTTGGAGGATAGCTAAACACTTCGGTTTCTGTTTTTAATGCAGAAAGGATTACCCACACAAATGGTAATACGAAGTAAAGTGAAAATAGTCCTAGAAGGCTGTACATGATGATTTTATATCCTTTTGATATTTTCATTTTTTTCTCCTCCCTTTCTTCCCTTCTTTTTTCACTTCATTTTCGTAGAACACCCATGTAGATGATGTCTTAAAGATTAACATTGTTAAGACTAATATCACGATGAACATAAACCATGCGTTTGCACTTGCATATCCCAGTTGATGGTGTTTGAAAGCGTTGTTATACACGTACAAACCATAGAAATAGGTGGACTTTAAGGGGCCACCGCCGGTTAACAGTAAGACCAAGGTCAGCTGCTGCAGTGCTCCGATGACTGATGTAATGACGTTAAACAGAATGGTCGGCGTAATACTAGGAATCGTAATACTGAAAAACTGACGGAACGGACCAGCACCGTCAATCGCTGCCGCCTCATATAATTCAGCTGGGATCCCTTTTATATTGGTATAAAAGATCAGCATCATAACTCCGACGCCCCAAGCACTCGCAATGACAATTGTGAGAAGTGCCCACTTCGGATCTACAAGCCATCTTGGACCTTCAATGCCAAGAAACGATAGTAAGTAATTTAAAATTCCGTACTCTGAGTTGAAAATCCAACCCCAAATAATCGAAATGGCAACACCTGAAACAACCGCAGGTAAGTAGAAAATCGTACGGAAAAACTTCATTCCTTTTAATGGTTGAGTAATGAGAAGTGCTAAAATTAATGCAATAGCTAAGTTTAAGGGTACAAATATTGCAGCAAATTTAAGGGTAATAATAATAGATTTATAAAACTGCGGATCTGCAGTGAACATTGTTTTGTAGTTATCGATCCCCACAAATGTTGGTTCACTTGTAATTGGCCAATTATAAAAGCTCATAATTAATGAGAAAATCAGTGGTCCCAGGGTGAATACCAAAAAACCAATGATCCACGGTAAAATAAATAAATAGGGCACTTTTCTATTTACTAACTGATAGCTTTTCGTTTTCTTCGTTGTTATATTTCGCATAAAATGCCCCCATCATCAGATTAGAAAATAGGGTAAAGCACATAAAAAGTGCTTTACCGCATTAAAGATTAATATTTTTACTCGACAGCACTGTTTAATGCTTCTTTCGGGTTCATTAATGTACTTGGATTTAACATCGATTCAAACGTATATTGCAAATTCTCGGATACTTGACTCCAGTCTTCAACGATGAAAGATGCTGGCGTATAGCCATCACTCTGTTCAAGCATAGAATAGAACACACTTTTCACTTCATCTTGTTCAAGTTGTTCGCTTTCTACGACTGATTTCAAAACAGGTAGTTCGAAACCAATTCGCTCCTTATTCGCATCTTCATTTGTCCAGAATTTGATAAATTCAAATGCTTCATCTTTATGTTTTGAGTTTTTAGAGATTGAGATACCAGAAGAGCTTAAGATACTGACGCTTTTTCCGTTTTTAAATGTCGGTAATTCTACGACTCCGTAGTCAATACCTGCTTCTTTTAACGGAGTTAATCCCCATGCACCATATACAAACATCGCAACTTTACCAGACTTCATTTCTGTTGTGCCAGAACCTTCTGTCGTGATAGCATAGCCGTCTTTCGCCATGTTCTGGAACATTTCAAATACTTCTACTGATTGATCTGAATTCAAGTTACCTTTTAGATTTCCTTCTTTATCAACATAAGATGTGTTATTACCCCACAGGAACATTTCAAAATCATATGGATCCGGTTTCCCTGAGAATGCGAAACCGCTTACATTTGAATCTTTATTTGCTAATTTCTTAGCTGTGTCTTGAAGATCCTCCCATGACCAACCCGATTTTGGATATTCAACACCCGCTTCATCAAATAACGCTTTGTTGTAGTACATAACATGTGTCGTGTAGCCAACTGGTAATCCCAGAATTTCTCCATTTGCTGAATTGTAGTTCCACAGTGTTTCATAGAAATTGTCTTTGTACTCAGTACCTTCTTTTTCTAGATAGGGGTCGAGTGGTTCTAGCGCATCCTTATATTGCGGGTAGTTCCACATATACATAATGTCTGGAGCATCCTTTGCACCCATACCAGCTGTGATTTTTGTATCGTATTCACTTCCATAAGACTCTAAAACAACTTTGATATCGTCTTGTGACTCATTGAATTTGTCAATCATATCTTGCTGAAGGGTAACATCATCGCCAACGTCCCAAGTGGCGAAGCGGAGTTTTACTTTACCATCTTTCGTGGTATCGCTTTTCTCTCCAGCCGATGAACTACAACCCACTAAAAGCAACATAACTGCAATAAGTAAAAAGAAAACAGATTTAAACTTTACAAACTTCATACTATACCCCCCTTTTTTTTTTGAACAATTTCATTATATTCTGTGTTTTACTAAAAGTAAACTGTTTTTTCGTCATTTTTAGTAAAATACGAGATTCTAAAGACAGGTTCCAGTGTCCGATAGTACATAAAGAAACAGTATCCGTATAATGGATACTGTTTCTTTATGTATAATCACTAGCGATACTATCCCCCCGGAAGTCAACCACCCCTTTGAAGTATGGGTTTTTCTACTTCGGCAACAGAAAAAGCGTTACACTCAGTGTTTCAAAATCTCCACTGATATTCAAATTTACTAAAATAGCCAGTCCATCCGTTATTTACCGCAAAAAACCTTTGAAAGGTCAATAAAAAAAGCACGGCAGAGTAGCCCGTGCTTAGAAAAAATACTTAAGCAAAACATTTATATCTTGAACATCAATGATTTTCAGCAAAGTTCTTCTGCATTGCGATAAGGTGTAATGAATCATTTGCCCCAAGAACAATGCTATCAATATCGTGCCAATACCAATAGGGCCGCCAAATAGAATTTCAGATACTCCAAAATTATATGAAACAAAATGCCGGAATTGTACAGGGTCTGGTGGGGCTTCTGCCATAATACCGCCAACGCAATTGTTTGGCTGATGGGGAAAGATCGTAGCGCTATTAGTGGAATCGCCGTACTTGATTTACCAAGGCGCAAAAGAAAAAGCACATTACTTCAGCTATTTCACTGGATTAGAGTGAAAATGAGTCGCTGGAATAATGTGCTTGATTACAGTAGTTTGATGCCTGATTTTTTCTCCATGGTATTGGCTAAACCGTGCCTGGTATTGACACAATTTACGCCCTTCGAATCGTGATAGTGCCTGCGCACCACTCACTTCAACTTCTCCTGCAATAGCTCTTTAATATAAAAGCACAGGCACTCCAACAAACATGTCTGTTCAAACTTTCACTATTGCATGAATGCCCGTCACCTCAATAAGCAAAACCATCTTTACCGAACTGGCATCTTTTCCTGCTTAACTTGGCGTGCAATTTTCTCTGTTAAGCGTGTTGTCACTTTCGGCAACACCATTTTAATAACAGGTGTCAACACAGCGCCTGTTAAGCCACCTGCATTTACTTCAATTGTCCCTGTCATCGTTGTTTCCCCTGCCGTCTCTTCAGCAGTAAACTTGCCACTACCTGTAAAGTTTTCCGTTAACCCTTTTAACTCGAACCGAATCAACGATGGCTCATGAAATTCAGTGATGTTTAACTCCATTTTCACAGCCTTTTTAAATCCTTTAATATTCCCTTCGAATGTCCAAACTGACTTTTGTTCATCAATTTGTTCATGCTCCTTATAGGCAGGAACCATTATTGCCCAGTTCTCAATTTGACTAACGTATTCCCATACGTTCTCTACAGGTGCTGAAATGATTACAGAATGCGATGCAATTGCCATACGTTTCACTACTTCCTTCTTTATGTATTTATAATGTGAATCTACCACTAACATATAATATTTTACCAGTACAGATTCACATTTAACACCTTTTAGAAAGAAATTAAATAAGTTGAAAAATGAGTACCAGTTTCTATATTAATTCAGAATTCAAAAAGAATATGGCACCATTCACTTTTGAAAAGATATTGAAAAAGTGAAAGCTATTATCAAATCTTCACCACTAACCCCTTAAATTGTTGCATTAAGTAATCATCTTTAGTGATACATGTTCAAAACCGTTAATTCTTCTACCATTAAAACTACCCGTTACTCTATCGGCTATATATTTTGTGAGATAAATTATTCAACGGAAAGATCGTCAATCGCTTGAACAGCTAGTTCCAATGACTTAATTCTCCTTTCTAAAAGCGTTCTTTGAGGACTACCTGCCTTTGACTTAACATAACTGTTCTCAATTGATGGGAATAAACTAATAAGAACATTGCGGGCTTCTGCTAAATCTTCCTGGGTGTATTGATGGGGTCTTTGATTCCAAACGTTTTCCAGCATGACTAAGCCGATGTAAAGAGCTTTGAGTCGTTTGCTTATTAGGGTAGTATTTGCGTCTTTCTGAGTCATCGTAGCCAAGGCCTTTTCAGATTTACTAATTGTCGATTGAAAGGATTTTAGTGATTCCAATTTATCTACATTTGATACGTTTTCCATGTTAATACCGTCCTCTCTTCGTCTCTGAATTAGTTTGATTGATACTTGATAAAATCGTTAAGAATCTGATTTCACTCGCTCGCTTGGGTCATTAAGATGTGAAAAGGCCGTTAGATGTATATACTTATGTTACAAAAAAGCAAAGGTTAGTACAATTAAAAATTTGATAATTATTTATCCGTTCATTGAAACTCAATGAACTTTAACTATGGAGATGACGGGAGTCGAACCAAACGTCCCTAGAAAGGCTATAATACAGCTGAACTAAAGTTATCCCTTAAAATGAAGTGTCTTAAATTTCTTTTCTCAATCGTATGTGTTGTTCCATATACTTTTGACGTTGCAAATGTATTTTCTCTTTTTTCTACAATCGCTTCGTCTAATGTACCGTCATGGCTTGTCTTTTCCTTATCTATTTGAGAAAGTCCCATCTTACGTGTATTAATAAGCCATACCGGCCTTTTCGTCCATGTTCATCAATGTAACCAGATTCTCCGCAAGTTCTTCTAGACTCAAAGACCAATCTTTATATGGCTCTAACTCCCCACTGTTGTTTGAATGTTTAAATTATAATCCAGTAATTTCAATGATGTTCTTAACTCTAGTTTCTAAAATGGGTTGTTTATGATTAATCACCATTTAAGTTCCGTTTAAATTGGATTTTCTCTATTATAACAATGGGATGAATATATCTCTTTACAAGAAGTTCTAGTATTTAACCTGTTTCGCTTCAGGACAACACTATTGACTTAAAAAAAACAGCCTGTTACAGTTATACACATCAGTATATAACCATATAACCTTATAAGGAGGATATAAATGAAAAAGCAAGGTGGTGAATCAAAATGAGTAAGTCATTTGATGCGAACAAACCTATATTTATGCAAGTACGCGAACAGATTGAAGATCAAATTGTAAACAACCAATTGAAAGAAGGAGAGCAAGCCCCTTCTACAACCCAATTGGTTCATTTTTATAAAATTAATCATGCCACTGTATCAAAAGGTGTAAATCAACTGGTTGATGATGGAATCCTTTATAAAAAAAGAGGTATTGGGATGTTTGTCGCAGATGGTGCAAAGCAAAAACTCATTCAAAAGAGAAAAGAAGCTTTTGTTGATGATTATATTGTGCGTTTAGTTCAAGAAGCGAATAAATTGGAAATATCAGAACGTGAAATAGTCGACTTAATTAGAAAAGAGAAAGGAAGTGATCGTTATGACGTTTGATATAGAAATAACAAAAGTTGGTTTAAAATACAAGGGCTTTGAAGCACTTAAAGATATCTCATGTACATTTGAGCACGGTAAAATTTATGGACTTCTTGGTAGAAATGGTGCGGGGAAAACTTCTCTATTATCACTATTAGCAGCTTTTCGTAAGCAAACAGAAGGTTCGATAAAAATTGCTGGTAAAGTTCCATTTGAAAATGCAGAAATTATGCAAAACGTTTCATTCCACTATGAAGCAGATTATAAGGACGAAACAGAAAAAGTTAAAGATATGCTTGAAAATGTCAAAAGATATCGTCCTAATTTTGATGAAAAATACGCAGAGAATCTCATCAAACAGTTTAAGCTTCCATTAAACAAGCCATTCAATCAGCTTTCCCGAGGGATGCAATCTGCACTCAATGTAACAATAGGGTTAGCAAGTCGCTCAAGTATAACCATTTTTGATGAAGTTTATCTTGGCATGGATGCCCCAACAAGACAAATTTTTTATAAAGAATTATTAGAGAATCAAGCACGCAATCCTCGTACTTTTATTTTATCAACACATCTTGTTTCGGAAATGGATTATTTATTTGATGAAGTAATCATCATTGATAAAGGTGAATTTGTGTTACAGGAAGAATACGAAACCCTTGTTTCTAAAGGTGCTTCAATTACGGGGTCTGCAGAGGAAGTAGATGATTTTGTAAGTGATATGAAGAAATTAAACGAACAACGGTTAGGAAATACAAAATCTGTTATGGTCTATGGGCATTTTAATGAAGAAAAAAGACATGAAGCACAGCGTAGAGGACTTGAAATTGGACCTATATCACTACAAGACTTATTCATTCATCTAACAAGCGAGGAGGTTTAATATGAAACAAAAATCCATCTATTCTAAAGTTGCGCAAGACATGTTTTTTATAAAACTAAAATGGTCACTTTGGTTTCTTAGTTTTATTTTATTAGCATATATTGTATTAATTGTTATTTCTGTTAATTTAGGTAATACATTCGGAGACTTTTCGGCATTTTCCTATGGCTCTTCAAGAATATATATGCTCGTCATAGGAACTCTTTCAGCCTATTATTTTCTACCTTTCTATATACACCAAGGGTTAACAAGAAAAGATTATTTTATAGGGACAGCACTATCTTCATTTGGTATTTCCATTGCAATTGCTGTTTTTGCATCAATATTAACTGGGATAGAGTATGTTACTTTAAAACTTTTCAGTCTATCCCATGTGCTCAATAGCTCAATGGAAAACAGCCTTATTGAGAATGCGAATAAGAATATCTCTATTGATTTAACAGGAATGATGTTCGGAGGTTCCAAATTCATAGATGTTGGTAGCAATTTAGCAGTAACACTACTTACTTATAGTATTAGTATCTTTATCTTTTATCTAATCGGTTGGTTAATCGGTGTTGGATATTACCGATTTGGATGGATTGTCGGGTTTGGATTCATCCTAATCTCTCTACTATTTATCGCTTGCACAGAATTTCTTTTGGGCAGCGAACTTGGTGAACCCCTAACAACCTTATTGCCATTTGCACCAACAACAATTCCAGTCTTCGCCACTATAGTAGGAATGTTTGTACTAATCGTGTTTATTTTATGGATCATTCGACTGATAACCAGAAGTATTACAATTAAGATGTTTTAGTTAGCAATAGTAAACACTATCTACGTAAATACAGTCTTACGCTTTATGTTCAATGAATTCACGGTATAATAAATGCGTTTGTGGCAGTTCTCGATGGGTTCCGGTTCTCAAAATCCCCCGCCTTGGTTTGTTGAGCCTGCTACGATAAGTAATTAACTTCCAATTAATCCTTAAAAAGGAAAGAATCACAAAACTCAAAAGAATAACTGAAGTAAAAGAGTACTGGATTGTGACGATGTCATAATCCAGTACTCTTTTTTGTATTAATTCAGTCGATCTGCTTTAGCTAATCTTTTGTCGTTTGCTATTCTTGACAAGGAAAAAATTGCAGACTCATTGAAAACCTTAACAAGGAGCCATACAGCTAATATCATTTCAAATGCTGCTATTGGAAGCGCCAAAATACCCCAAGTAGAAAATTGTTCAACTACATCAAATAGTACTAATAGAGCATTAATAAATACCATCACTGCTCCTGACCTCCCTAAGATAAATATAGGTCTGGGTACAAGCTTGGATTTATAAAATATATAACTATACATAATCGTATTGATACCTAACATAAAAAAAGGTCCAAGTATAAACGTCCAGTCATGTATAGCTATTAATAGTATTCCTGCAACTTGATAAGAAGCAGGATTCGCAGCTCCATTTGCTAAAAAATTCTGGGTTAAGGTCAATAAAGATAATACACTAATTATAACAGCTTCAAGAAACCTGAAGTAAACCTGCCAAAGAGCTAACTTGAGATTAATATAAAATGGAAGTTTTATCCTCCTTAAAGCATAAAAAATGTCGTTCAGAGGAATTTCTCAAACCCAATCACGTACCCAAAAACCAGAAAATATATTAAAAATCGAGAGAATATCGACAGAGCGTTATATAATCAATATCCGCTGTTTATTTTATGAAATAGTGATGAATCATCTCCCACAGGCTCATTCCCCTATCGACTTCTTTTTGCAAAAAGTTTTTTCTTAATGGTTAAGTAGTTTTTCATTTCAAAAATCAAATAAAATAGATTCGCCCGTACTTCAAATTCTTCTCTTGTCTTCGGCAACTCCATCTTGCGGATCAAGGCACTTAATTCCTCTAACTCATTTAATGAAATGTCCGTTGTATCTCCCGAATGAACGTTCCGACTTAAATTCTCCAAGAACTCTGCAAACATTTCTTTCTGCTTGATGTCTAGGCTGGATGAAGAGAAAATAGCAACGATTTTCATCATATGTTTTAGGAGTTCCAGTTGATCCTCTCGCATTTCCAGATAATAATAATCTTTATTTTGTTTTCGCAGCAGATGATTTTCTATATCTTGAATGGCAATGCTTTTGGATTGATTAATCAAATCTTCTACCTCAAGTATCTCTTTCCCATCCCAGTTTCGCATACTATCCCTTAAGTTGGCGGAAAATTCAAAGAGAATAATTTTGAACTTTTGTTCAATCTCCTTCTTAAAGATTTCAATATCTCGCTTGAAATTTGGCATGAAACTATTGACGAGAAGAGCAATTCCCATACCAATGAAAATAATATAGAGCTCGTTCAAAAACATAGCCCAGGTAGCATCCTTTACCGTATAAACATGTAATACGACAACCATACTTGTGACAAAACCACCCTGGATGTGAGCTCTGACAAGGATTGGAACAAATAATAAAATAAATAAGGAAAAAACAATGGGATAATACCCTAATACTTCAAACAACAAAGCACCAAGAATCAAAGAAGAAAGAGAGGCAAAGAATTTATCCTTCATTGTAATTAATGTCTTTTTCTTCGTTTTCTCGATACACATAATAACAATAATTCCTGCAAATGTTGCAAATTCCAATTCCAATAAACTCGCAATCCAAATTGCCAGCCCTGCTCCTACAGCAGTCTTTATCGTTCGATAGCCCATACCAATCATGGAAGCACCATCCTATTATTTTCTATATTGCAGGTTATCTGTTTTACACACATTCGTGTTGATTTAAATATATGTACAATTTTAGACACGATAACCGGATGAAATCAGCTTTGATGAGTCTCAATCCATTTGTAGTGTATTCTAAGAATCGTTTTCGGGGTATTCCTCGAAATTCATCTGCCTATAGTTTAACACGTAGATAATGAATCGTGATATATATCTAACGCATTAAGATGGAAACACGTACCTTGTGTCGTCTCGATGTAGATGTCTTTATCGAGAATGTCCGAGCGCAAGACTTTCCAAATTTATAAAGGACCTGGTTCTGAAAAAATCTGAAATGTCTTAGAAACTGTGGTCGCCCCTATTAAACATAGCCAATTGAAAAAGCGAATACCCTTATAGGGTGGAGTGTCCGGCGTTTGTACCTTTAGTTGACTTCCCTTGCTTCCATGAAACCATCAGCTAATGGATTTTTAATTTCAGGCACCTGTGCACGACACTATTCCAGCAATTCACTAGAATTACATATTTATAAGGAATCTCTTTTTTGAAGAATAAGAAACTAGTTAGTCGATAGTCCTTATTTCACAGTAAGAGCCCCTTTTTTATTTTTTTAATTTCTAATCGTCGTATAATGGAAAAAATATACTATTCCGCTCCTTTGCAGCTAGTGGGTACCCTTATTAAATTTTCTGGTTAAAACAATTGGGCTTTGGGAATGGAATAAAAAGGAGTTGGATTAAATGGACACGTTTTTATATTTTCTTTATGCTGCTTTATATGCGACATTATTGATCTGGGGATTATACTGCATTAGAAAACAAGATTTAGCAAGATGGACTAGTGTTATTTATATAGTAATATTGCCGCTTATTTATGATAACTTGCTATTGGCAACAGGTAAGTGGATTGGTGAAGGAGAGTTACTTGAAAGCTTAAACTTCTCTCGTTTTTGCTTACATGCTTTAATAACACCCTTGCTTGTAATGTATTCGATTGGTACGTTACGGGAAAGTGGAATTGAATGGGCAAAGAAAAAGTGGCTAGTACTATTAGGTATTCTTTATACATTTGGCTTAATAGTATTAGAATTTTCGATAGAAGTTATGGGGTTGGAACTTGAAGTAGTAAAAGAATACGGAGTCATCAGCTATTCAAATGTCGAAGAAGCGACAGGTCCTCCTATTATGGTGTTATTAGTTACACTTATTCTCATTGTGGCAAGTGCGATCTTATGGAAAAAAACGAAATGGCCAGTTTTCTTTATAGGTGCCGTTGTTATGACGATTGGAAGTGCTGTACCTATAAATGTAGATAGTGGAGCAGTGACGAACGCATTTGAGCTATTTTTGATATTTACATTGATTTGGACCAAAAGAAGATTGATAACAAAACATTCTTCAAAATGGCCCGTTTGGTGAAGAGCTACCTATATAACGATACCACATTTTTCCATTTATAAGGCGTTGGAAAAATGCTACGTATCAGATGTTTCTACTACACTTTATGGTCCCGATACGACATAAAAGAGATCGTCGATGACGATCTCCTATTGTTCAATTAATATAGTTTACATAATGTTGCACATTGTATAAAGGATGCTAATATATCAAGCATGCCTGCTTTTTTAGTATTCCTCATTCAATCACATATGCGTGTCGATCGAATCATATATAGTTAGGATGAACTTCAATTTCATGGATTCGTTCTAGTATCCATGTCCTGTTACTTTGTGTGTTCTAAAATAAACTTACCCACTTCAATTGCACAATCCTCACTTTGAGGATAGACTCCTACATTATCAGCATATGCGTGTCCAAAGCCTTTATATAACACCGTTTTCGTTTCTACTCCTGCCTTGGCTAACTTTACTGCATAGGCTAGGCTTTCTACTTTGAGAAAATCATGCTCGCCTACTGTAATAAAGGTTGGTGGTAAACCCTTAGGATTCTTCTTATATGGTGTTAAATAGTCATTATCTATTTCTGTAGTCCCTAATATATCCCCTAATGATGCTAGTGAACCAAACATGTCTAACATCATTTTTATACCCGATCTATGTTTAGGAGACATCTCATATTCATCAATGCTCCATTTATAATACTCATCTTCAATTCCAGCCATATTTACTGTCGGGTAAAGTAATAGTTGACCCTTAACCATTCCTAATCCATCTTCCATATCCCTAGTTGTACAATATTGCGTTAAATTTCCTCCTGCACTATCCCCCGCAACAAAAATATTACTCCTATCTCCACCTAAACTTTCGGCATGATCATAAATCCATTTTAAAGTAGAATAACAATCTTTATGACCTGCCGGGTATGGATTCTCTGGTGCAAGCCTATAATCGACAGACACTGCAAGTATATCTGTATTCTCTACTATTAACTTCACAAACTCCTCAACAACATCAGGGGAACCTCCAAAGAATCCCCCACCATGGATGAAATATAAAACCTGGGCATTTTTTCTGATTGTTTCTGATGTGTAAATTCTTATCGGAATCTGATTCCCGTCTTCTCCTGTCACTTGTCTATGTTCTATTTCAATATTCTTTTTAACGATAGGATTACTTTTTACCCCATTAAACATTTTCCGGAGCTTTTTAATTCCTTTTGGCGAAATGTCCATCTTCATTAAAAATTTCGGCATATATTTCATTAATAAAAGCTGATTTTTCATATCTTTATACAGACGTGGATCCATTGCACCTTTTTCATCACTGTCTGGCAAGTTTTTAACAAGAACCTCTACGCCCTTTAGCATAATGGTTTCTTCACGTTCAACAAGCTTATCTAATAATTCTTTTGAATATTTTCTTTCCATGACCATAAATACACACCTCTTTTTTTCAGATTATCTTATATATGTCTTTACACGTTCATCCGTAATAACCCTATTGTAGTCCATACCGGCAGTAGCAGTGAACTTTCAGCCGGACGGATTTCATGCATTACAAAAAGCAGACATGTTCGGCATGCCTACTTTTTTAGTATTCCTCATTCAATCACATATGCATGTCAATCGATTCATATATCTCAACATGAATAATTGGGCCCAATTCATGAACACGTACACCGATATTTATAAGATCAGTCTTGTTATGGTCTGGTAGCCTAATATCGAAGGAGCCTCTTTTCTTTCCTGCAGCATGGAACATGTTGCTTCCCGCATCTCTTGTGATTACGGCAATCTGCTCAGCATCTTTTGGAATTACGTGCTTTCCTATGTTGTAGTCTGCTCCCAGATCCACTGATGCAGTCGGCTTTTCCTCAAGTGTACGGATGCCATAATAAAAAGACGGAGCGGAACTTACCGCTTCGATCCCGTACCGTACTTCTTCTCCACCGACGAAACGGACAGTGGCAATATATTGACCCGGCTTATCGATCGCGATACGGATATTATTATAGTTACCTTCAGCATCGGTCTGGTCGGCATCGCGGCAATCAGAGCGACTGAACGAGAGACATTTTCTGAACTCCGCATTGTCAGACAGCTTCTTTCCGTCCATTGTGGAGAGCGAAACGTTCAGGACCTGTTCTTTATCCCTTACATCGAGAACTGCTGGTGTAGTGAGAAAATCGTCTGTCTCCTCTAGCGTCAACTTTAGGTTGCCATCCACTTCTTTGATATGCACATAATACTTTCGGTAGTATTTTTTATCAGGATTTCCTGAATACACTAAAGCGACACTGAATGTACCCGTCCCTTCTTGGAGCGGGACTAAGTGGATCTTATCCGAAGTACTGCTATTTGGTTTATTGCTTCCGACAACCGCATTGAACAAACCAGAATCTTCATGATTTGAATCGTACATTTTAAACTGTTCCCATTTGTAGTCGCTTGCCCGCACCGTAACAATCGGTAACTTCGCTTCTTCCGTCGTTCTCAACATTTTGGCCGCTTGTCCTCTTGTGACGGACTGGTTCGGGCTGAATCTGTCAGGAGACGTTCCTGTCGTGATGCCAAGTCTATAGATGATCAGAATGCTCCGATCATGACCTGTCCCTCGTTTAACATCTTCGAATGGACTTTTATACGAGTTGAAATCATAACGCGGCAGATCGAACGCTTTAACAAGTATCGAAGCCATCTGTCCACGCGTGATAGTATCGTTCGGACCGTAACGTCCATCTCCGTATCCACTTATAATGCCTTTTTCCACCAATGCGGCAATCGCTTTATAGTAGCCGTTTGCTTTCGGGACATCTTTAAACCCCGGATCCTTCACTTTAGAAGTGTCCAATTTGATCATCTTTGCGATGATCGCAGCCGCCTGTCCTCTCGTGATAGTATTACTGGGTCTAAATGTGCCGTCCGGATAGCCTCCGATAATATTGCGTTCTGCCAGATCATAAACAGATTCTGCAAAATGCTTTGATAACGGTACGTCTGAAAATCGCTCTGTGCTTGCGGCAGACGTGCTGGATAAAGTCAGGCTGCATGTCAGCAATAGCACGCCGACTACTGTAAGAAGTTTCTTTATCATCCGCTATCTTCCTCTCTTTTCTGTTAATAGGTTCCATTATATAGGAAGCTACCTCCTAAAACTACCGTCTTTCCGATTATGCTGTGTTTGCTTGCACTCATTCACCCTATTAAAATTGAGGTGCCAGTCACTCAAACTTTCCAGCTATATATCTTTTCTGTATTGGTGTTCCTTGAATGAATAACAGCTTATTCTTGGTTAACTAATAGATAAGTAGTTATAACCGCAAACACCCACATTTCTGTAAATTTTTGTGAATAAAAAATCCTCTTAAGTCATGTAGACCTCAAGAGGATTTCCCTATTGTTAACTTTGGCGAATATATGGTGAAGCAATATAGCCTGATATGGTCTTGCCTTTCTGAACTGCACGAACCGGATACCAAACAAACAGGTTGGTCGAATTTTTTTGTTTATCGTATACAGGAGCCCCGATAATTGTCATTATATCCACCAAAGTCGTTGGAATAAGTGTAGCTTTGGTATTTGGGTTTGCGCGCATGCCCGACGCAGTATAGGTAACTACATCGCCAGCTTTCAATAACTCCTTAGACACTGTTGCTTTTTTAGATAAGCTCAGTGATTTCTTTTTGAATTTTATTGTATTATTCATATCATAATAGAAGTCGTCTTTCGTCATTGCAATCGATTTAATATTTGTCGCAACTAATCCATTTTCACTTAACTCTTGATACACTTTTTCCTGGTAAGCTGTGCCGTTTCTTTTACCCGTTGCTTGATAAAACGGGCTATTCACTGCCTTTGTCCCGTTATAAGCCATGATCGCAAAATACCAGCTTTCGAGATTTTGAGGATTGTGATTGGCGACTTTAGGTAAATCACTTCGCTTGAAATTTTTCACTAAAAAATCAATGCCTGCTTTAATATTATAAGGTAAATCATATTTCAAACGTTCCTCATCATATCCCTCTGTATTTGTTATTTGCATCAAGCCAATCCCACCATCGGCCGTAATAATAGGTTCTCCACTAGCATCGAAATGCTTCCAGTTATTACTTTCTACAGATGCAACTGCTTTGACAATTTCCGGCGGAATTACCGAAGCTGATTGCTGAGCAGCTTTCGTGATTAAACAGTTCATCGTCTGACGATCAGGATTCGTACGACTCTCCGGATTATATCCACATACATTAACAGCTAAGCGAAATTCATCATTCTTTGCCCTTGCTAAAAACCCTGAGAAATCCGCTCGTGACACTAGTTTGTCTGGTCGGAAGGTTCCATCAGAATGACCTTGTGCTACACCCGCTGCAATCACTTTTCGAATCGATGAAAAGGCTTTTGAACTCACCGTTATATCGTTAAAAGGGATCAACTCTTCATCAACCATCGAGAATGCACTCGCAAGTAAAATGGCCATATCAGAACGTTTGACAGGATCATTCGGATAGAACTTTCCTTCTTTATTACTCGGAACAATGCCTTTTTCATAAGCAGATTGAATGGCACCCGAAGCTATGCTTGAACTAGCTACATCCGAAAAAACAGTTTTGCGTTTCGTCGTATTTAAACCTTGCGTTCTGGCAATCATTAAGATAGCTTCTCCACGCGTAACATTTTTATCGGGCACAAAACGGTTATTGTCATCGCCTTGTATAATACCCTCATCATATAAATACATCATGTGTTGATAAAAGGGATGAGTAGTTTTAACATCAGAAAACCCTTCAGCTTTAGCTACTTCCCCACTCCCTATAAATACCAACATCATAGACAATAATAAAACTATCGTTTTTTTCAAAGTAATCTCCCCTTTCAACTAGACTACTATAATTTACAAATAATTGAAAGTCGAGGTAGTTTGATAGCTTTTGTGGTTGAACACTTTACGCGAAAGACTCCTGCGCATGGTTTAGTTATGACAATTCAATGGTTTGGACAGAGCAGAGAGAAGCATGTCATATAAGGACGTAAGAGAGGGACTGAATCTAAGAAAACGAGGTACCCAATTGGTAATGAGTGTTAGATAAGCTTTCTAGTTGATTTTGAGTTCTTCCCAGTGAACTGCTAACGACATCCTGGTAAATTGGGGAATAGATGGACACCATCTTCTCTGTACTTACCACTTTACTTACTTGATTTATATCATTTCCTTTTACAGCGAATTTCCCACCGGTACTTACCCAGCCAGCGATTGGAATCATCCATTAACAATTAAAATACGCCTTCAAGAAATCAAAAAACGATGACCAAGTTTCCTTTAGCTCTCCTTTTAAAAGCAGTTCATCTCCACCCTCAAAATTAACTATATAAACTTTATCTGTTACAGTATCCAGCACTAATACAGCATTTGCAGACATTTCACTTAAAACCAGATACTGCTTCGGAAAACCATGTTCTTTTCTAGAAATGAGTGTGTATGTTTCAATATTAATTTCTTCATTTGCTATATCTAATAATTCAAAGGGTACATGCTCTTCCCAAAAAGGTCCTGCATACTGGATATAAAATTCTTGGAAAGTATCTGATACGTTTACACCTAGCCTTATTAAAGCATCCTGTACTAGATTGCTATCTTCACGTTTATATATTTCTTCTCCTAGAACTTCATCTAGTCTCACAGGCAAAATACTCATGTTATTTTCCTCCTATAGTTTCTTCTCCTCTTATTTTCTAATAATTAATAGAATCTACTTTTTGAAATGCACCTCTAATTTCTCATCCATTGGATAAAATGGGTTTAACTTTCCTTTATAAGGATGTAGTGGAGCTCTTTTAGCATTACTTATATTATGGTACCTAGTTGAAGCTTCATATAATGGCCCAACACCTTTTTGTTGTGAATGATGCAACGTTGCATCACTACTTGCATCATCAAGAATAGGAGCAAGTCCGTATTTCGCAGATGCTTCAGCATTTGTTAACCCGCGACCTTTTTTAGCACCTTTTGTTCGGACCATAGCCCAATTAATATCTCCACTTTTGATACTCATAGGAATATCCATTTTTGCGGATGGCATATTGAATGTAAGGATATTTGGCGCACCCAATTGATAATGAGTGTTAGATAAAATATCTAGTTGATTTTGAATTTTGCCTTGTGGACTGTTAACGACATCCTGGTAAATTAGGGAATAGATGGACACCATCTGCTGCTTCACCAAAAACAGGTACAAGCCCTGCAATATCTAATCCAACCTGTAAATAATCTAGTAATTTGTTTTCTTTGGGTTTGTCGACTTGAACGAACTCTTCTGTTTTATATTCAACTTTGGAAACAACTTCATAGAAAACTGTTTTGCCTACAAGATACTCTTTAATGAGTAAACCATTTTATACTCATGATATTTTATATTTCCCTCTACGTTTTCTTCAATAGTAGTTACTTTCTTTCCTTCAAGGGTTTGAAAAGTCGCTGCAGTAATCACCGTACCGATTAACTGTTCTTGTTCCTTCAACCATGGATTTAAGTACACTTTTTGGAAAAGTTCCGTTCTAATTTCACTTCTAAATGAAAGGACATCCCATTGGCTCGGGATGAAGTTTATGTCCTTTACCCCTGCCCGAAACAGTCCCTCCATATCCGTAAGCCACGTGTTCATCGTCTGCAAATCTTGTTCAATGGGATTCAGTGCGGAAGTCTGTGTTACATCAAATTCATAAAGTTTTAAGATGGTATCATCTAAGTGGGCCAGTCCGACAATATCACTTACCTAATCCATGATACTGTTTGCCTCATCCGTCAAACTAGCGGTGAGATGACCAATAAGCGTAAGTCCCTGTTCTAGCTCGCCCTCTAGGATTTGTTCTACTATGTAACCGGTTGAATCAGATTCGAGTGAATGAAGCGCCGCCTCCATCTGGTGAAGCACTTAGTACTACCGATTTCATCGGTAGTTTGGTCGCATATTTTAAAGCAGTTGCTTGAAGGGATAATGAAAAGTACCAAGTTATAAACGACTCGGAATCGTTTATAACTTGGTACTTTTTTTGTCATTGCAGAATGGCAGCAATAAACCTTACTTAGATTAACTATTTAATAAATGTCCGTAAAAGTATTTCCCACCAGATTTCCAATCCATTTCTGAAAGATCTTCTACGTAATTAAGCAATTGCTTAAACTTCTCATCATTAATGACTGTATTATACTCAACAGGGCATTTTACCCCACTCCAAATTGATAATAGTGTTGGTATTAAATCCCTCCCTAAAGGTCTACTTTGATTCATTGATGCTACAGATGCTTGAATCAGTTCTTTTGCTAAAGCGCCTGGGAAGGAAGGCTCGCTAAAATAATAATATAAACTATCATCAATACTTTTTAGTAAATTATTATATAACTGACCAATTTCTTCAACCGAGGCATTTTCACCAATATCCTTCGTATAATTCAAATATATTTCCAAAGTATTTCTAATCTCTACTTCTATATTTGTATCCTCCCAATCTTCAAGTAGTACTAAAAGAAGAGGTATTACATTATAGGACATAGTGTCTATTGCACACGATGCAAAAGTTGAGATAGTGTCTTCAGAGGCATTTGATAAGAACTCAAAATTACCGGTCTCTAACAAATCTTCATGTGTTAAAATAGAGCAAAATAGCCTCACACCTAGATTCAATACATTTTCTTCTTCGGATGAGTTTAATAATTGAATTAATAAACCTTTTGCAGAAAAGTCTCCTACCTTTAATAATTCATTTATTACAAGAATACAGTCTTTCTCTGTAGAAATTTTTAGAAGTAATTGTTTTAATTCTTCAATTTCTTCTTTACTACTTTTTGAGCCATACCATATACTGTTCCTCAAATTATCAGGCATATCCTTTCATTCTCCATTCCACCCAATTCTCTCATTCCTTTACCTTTCTGTGATGGTATCACTTTATTCTGGAAAACGATAGCGGCAGTATGTTCAGTATTATTACCAAATACAAAAAAATTTTTCATTTTGATGTATTTTTAGTACTTTTGCATTTTCTTTACCTTATCCATTTTGATGATAAAATCCAAATTTCTCTCTCTTTATTGTAGATTCACCAGTAAATTTAATATTGAAATTAATATTAACACCATCAGACCAAAGACATTGAATATGATGACCTTTTTCTAACTCGTCTTTCCTATTCAAGGCATTATACTCTGCTCTAGCTTTAACTAAATCATCACCTTGCACAATAGTAGATTCTGCTGGATATAAATCGTTTCCTTTTACAGCGAATTTCCCACCGGTACTTACCCAGCCAGCAATGGAAATCATTGCTCCATGCGCTTTCAATAATTGCTGGGATTTGCCATTCTTGAAACCATATTCTTTCTACTTGTATTGACTGACGGAACAATACCAATCCGTATCATAATGGAAAATGACAAGAGTAAAAGTGGATTTTATAGTTTTGAATAGAGGAACCTTACGCTGAAAAGAAGGACATTTTTAAATGCCCATGCATCAAACTTTCATGTTTGATGCATGGGCAACTGGTTTTTGATATTATATTTTTATTCGTCGATGCTGGGTTGATCCTTCATCCAATTAAGATCATTACCCGACGGATTTTGAAATAAGCGAAGTCCAAATTGATCCACAACTGCAATTAGATGATCAAACGTATTTGCCTGTACATTTTCATGGACAGCCCATTGCACACTCTTGGTAAAAGCATAAATTTCTAATGGCAATCCGTGCTCTCCAGGAGCTAGCTGACGAACCATCAACGTCATCTCTTTATGAATGCCCGGATGCTGTTTTAGATATTCAATGATGTATGCTCGGAAGACGCCAATATTTGTTAGCGCTCTTCCATTCACCCGATTGTTGCGGTCGACATTATTTTTGCTATTCGATTCCTCTATCTCACGTTCACGCTGAACAATATAATCCTTCAAATAATGGATGTGTTTAAATTCCTCAATCATTTCCTTCGTGCAAAATGTAATACTTGTCGTGTCAATATACAAGGCGCGCTTAATACGTCTACCGCCAGATTCCTGCATCCCTCTCCAGTTAATAAAAGAATCGGAGATCAACGCATAACTTGGGATCATCGTAATCGTGCGATCAAAGTTCTGCACCATTACCGTATTCAAGGAAATATCAATGACATCCCCATCTGCTCCGTACTTCGGCATTTCAATCCAATCGCCAACGCGGACCATATCATTGGCGGATAACTGGATCCCCGCAACTAGTCCTAGAATCGAATCTTTAAACACCAACATAAACACTGCCGAAAGAGCACCTATTCCACTAAGTAGAATGACCGGGCTTTCTCCAATCAGTGTAGCAATCACCAAAATGGTCCCTACGATAAAGACTACAATTTTGGCAACTTGGATATAGCCTTTTATCGGCTTCGTTTTTGACACTTCGTACGTT